>NZ_JBZYCU010000002.1:0-151023 GCF_058933875.1 Streptococcus sp. STC1396
GACTCATATCCTAGTAGGCCTAATCGATGCAAAGGCGTCAGAACTGAAAAATGAGCGACCCAAGTAGGTCGGATCGCTCAGCATTCAATTATTTATCAGGAACTGTGATACTTCCGTCAAGGATTTTAGCTTTCGCTTCTTCAACAGCTTTTTTAGCATCTTCAGAAAGATTAGTTGTTGTCAAATCAACACCGCCGTCTTTCAAACCAAAGGTTACTGTTTTACCACCTGGGAATTTACCTTTAGCAGTTTGATTAGCGATGTCTTGGACAGTCTTACCAACTTGTTTCAAGCTTGATGCCAAAACAAAGTTAGACTCTTTACCATCCTTAGACTTGTATTTACCTTCTTCAGTTTGGTCACGGTCAACACCAAGTACCCAAACTTTTTCATCTTCATTTTTCTTCTCGTTCAAGTCTTTTGCTTCAGAGAAAACACCTGCACCAGTTCCACCAGCAACTTGGTAAACCACATCTGCACCTGCAGCATATTGAGCAGCAGCAATTGTCTTACCTTTAGCAGCATCACCGAATGAGCCAGCATAGTCTACTTGAATCTTGATAGATGGGTCAACTGATTTCACACCAGCTTCGAAACCTTTTTCAAAACGTGTGATAACTGCGCCTTCTATACCACCTACGAAACCAACTTGTTTTGTTTTAGTCGTTTTAGCAGCAGCAACACCTGCAAGGTAAGCAGCTTCATTATCCGCAAAAACAGCTGAAGTAACATTCTTTTGGCCTTCAATCACATCATCGACGATAACGTAGTTAATCTCTGCATTGTCTTTTGCTGCAGATTCAACGGCATCACGAAGGGCAAAACCGATACCAAATACTAGTTTATAACCATCCGTAGCAGCTTGGTTTAGGTTGTTCGCGTATTGTGACTCATCGTTAGATTGGTAGTAAGTGTAGCCATTGTCTTTAGACAGACCGTTTTCTTTACCCCAAGCTTGGATACCTTCCCAAGCTGACTGGTTAAATGATTTGTCATCTACACCACCAGTATCAGTTACGATAGCAGCTTTTAAATCAGTTTTAGCATTAGAGCTGTCTGATTTAGACGCGCGATTACCACATGCAGCAAGTCCGATTGCCGCGATAGACACTAGACCAAGACCTAGCCATTGTTTCTTGTTCATTTCTGAACCTCCTATATAAGATGTGCAACTTAGTTGCGAGTTTAATTTTGGTCAAACGACCAGCAACAGACTTAAGTTAAGTCTGTAAAAGTGTATGGAAGCAATTCCCCGACCGTCATCACGACCGTCGATTTATCTTTAGCGACCAAAGTCACTGGTAGATCCTTATCAAAAAACTCTGCCATTACTTGGCGGCAGGCACCACAGGGAGAGATTGGTTTTTGAGTCTCTCCATAAATAATCAATTCCTCAAAGTCTAAAATTCCTTCAGAAACAGCTTTGAAAATAGCAGTACGTTCCCCACAGTTAGTCAGACCAAAACTAGCATTTTCAATATTGACACCTGTGAAGACTTGACCATTTTTAGCTAATAAAACAGCTCCGACAGGAAAGTGCGAATAAGGTACATAGGCATTTTTACTGGTTTCTACGGCTAAATCAATCAAATCAGTAGTCGCCATTTGCCACTTCTCCCTTCATAATAGCCACACCAGCCGAAGTTCCGATCCGAGTCGCACCAGCTTCAATAAAGGCTTGAGCATCTTCGTAAGAACGAGCACCACCAGAAGCCTTGACTCCCATATCTGGTCCGACTGTCTTACGCATCAAAGCAACATCCGCAACGGTTGCACCGCCGGTTGAGAAGCCTGTAGATGTCTTAACAAAATCAGCTCCAGCTTTCTGAGCCAGTTGGCAAGCCTTAACCTTTTCCTCATCTGTCAGCAGGCAAGTTTCCAGAATCACCTTGACTAAGGTACCTTTAGCAGTTTCTACAACCGCACGGATATCTTGCTCTACCAAATCATAATCTTTTGATTTCAGAGCACCGACATTGATGACCATATCCACTTCGCCAGCACCTTTTTGGATTGCGTCCTTCGTTTCAAAGGCCTTTACATCGGAAGTGTTGGCGCCCAAAGGAAAACCAATTGGCACACAAACCTTGACATCTGAACCTTTCAGCTGCTCTGCAGCAAACTCTATCCAGGTTGGATTGACACAGATACTGGCAAAATCATAAACTTTTGCTTCTTCAATTAACTTCAGAACCTGCTCTTTTGACGCCTCCGGTTTTAAAAGCGTATGGTCTATATATTTGTTTAACTTCATGTTGGATTCTCCTAGAATTAAGAAATTACCTCGATAATCTCGCTTACTGCAACGCTTTCATTCCCTATTTTAACATTTTTTTGGAATTCTGTAACTAGTTCTTGAGAAATTTTTTCATTTGAATAAATTTTTGCAAAAACTTCTCCAATTTCGACCTTGTCTCCGACCTTCTTTTCAAAAACAATTCCTGTTTCATAATCCAAGTCGTCAGATTTAACTGCCCGTCCTGCTCCCAGTCTCATAGCGAAGAGGCCAAACTCCATAGCCGGTAGTTCTGTGATATAACCTGCCTGAGTAGCTGTTACTTCTGCCACATAAGCTGCTTTCGATGGACGGTATAAATCCTCTACATCACCACCTTGAGCTTGAATCATCTCTTCAAATTTTTTCAGTGCTACCCCATTAGTCAAATGCTCTCTGATTTCTGGAATCGTTTTCTGAACATTGGCTAAATCAAGCATAATTTGAGCTAGCTCACAAACAAACTCTGTAATATCCGCGCGACCTTTTCCTTGAAGAATATCCAGAGCTTCCAAGATTTCCAAACGATTGCCAACGCTAGTGCCCAAAGGCTGACTCATGTCCGTAATAACTGCAACCGTCCTGCGTCCGACCGCCTTGCCCAAGTCAACCATCGTACGAGCCAAGATACGAGCATCCTCCAGATTTTTCATAAAAGCACCCTCACCAACGGTCACATCCAGCAAAATGCTGTCTGCACCAGCGGCGATTTTCTTACTCATCACTGAGCTGGCAATCAGGGGAATCGTATCGACCGTAGCTGTCACATCGCGTAGAGCATAGAGGAGCTTGTCTGCCTTGACTAGCTTGTCTGACTGGCCAATCACAGACAGGCCGATGTCTTGAACCTGTTTGATGAAATCTTCCTGACTGCGCTCCACTTGGTAGCCTTTGACAGACTCTAGCTTGTCTATGGTACCACCCGTATGCCCCAAGCCTCGACCGCTCATCTTGGCAACTGGCACTCCAAAACTAGCTACTAAAGGAGCCAAAATCAAAGTTACCTTATCCCCCACTCCGCCAGTCGAATGCTTATCTACCTTAATCCCTGAAATGGCTGACAGGTCAAACTGCTGGCCTGTCCCCACCATGGTCATGGTCAAATCAGAAATTTCCCTAGTGGTCATTCCTTTAAAGTAAACAGCCATAGCAAAGGCTGACATCTGGTAATCTGGCACTGTTCCAGCTACATATCCCTCAATCAGCCATTCAATCTCTTGACTGGACAATTCTAGTCCATCTCGTTTCTTTTGAATAATATCAACTGCCCGCATCTTTATTTCACACTCCTTAGGATATAATAGCCTTTGTCCTTCTTGAGAGTCTCGCAGTTGCCAAATACTTCTTCCATCTTAGCTTTAGCACTGGGTGCTCCTTGTTTCTTTTGGATAACAATCGTCAAATCTCCGTCATCCAGCAAATGATTGTAGCTGCCTGAAATAACCTCGTGTACCACCTTTTTACCAGCCCTAATCGGCGGATTACTGATAATATGCTGAAATTTTCCTGTCACATTTTCATAGACATTGGATTGGAAAATCTCGGCAGACACCTGATTCACTGCCGCATTTTTCCGCGTCAAGTCTAAAGCCCGCTGATTGATATCCACTAGAGTGACCTTTAGAGTCTGCGCTTTAGCCAGGGTCAAGCCCAGAGTTCCGTAGCCACAGCCGACATCCAGTAAGGTTTCTCCTTTTCCAAAATCCAGAGTAGATAAAAGAACTCGACTGCCATAGTCGATCATTTTTTTACTAAAGACTCCTGCATCGGTCAAAAAAGTCATTTTCTCGCCTAATAGCTCTACTCTCAGCTCATGAATATCATGGCTAGCATCAGGATTTTCTGCAAAATACATTTTACTCATACATCTATTCTAACATATTCCTGTAAAAATTGTAAATCGTTTACAAGAAACGAAAAAATATGATATACTAAAAGCCACTAATAGGAGTATTTTATGACTAACGAATTTATTCATTTTGAAAAAATCAGCCGCCACACATGGCAGAATCTGCATCGCAAAACAAATCCACCACTCACTGAAGCAGAGCTCGATTCTATTAAAAGTTTCAATGATAAAATCAGCCTTCAGGACGTGACTGATATTTATCTGCCACTGACAAATTTAATTCAGATTTACAAGCGTGCCAAGGAAGACCTTGCCTTTTCAAAAGGAATTTTTCTGCAAAAAGAAAGTAAAAAACAGCCCTTTATCATCGGAGTATCCGGTAGCGTCGCCGTCGGAAAGTCAACCACCAGCCGGCTGCTGCAAATCCTCCTATCGCGGACATTTTCAAATGCATCGGTCGAACTGGTCACAACAGACGGCTTTCTCTACCCCAATCAAACCCTGATTGAAGCAGGAATTTTAAATCGCAAGGGCTTTCCAGAAAGTTACAATATGGAGCTACTCCTTGATTTCCTAGACACCATCAAAAATGATCAGGATTATCAAATCCCTGTTTATTCGCATGAAATTTATGATATTGTCCCAAATAAAAAGCAAGAAATCAAGGCTGCTGACTTTGTTATTGTGGAAGGAATCAATGTTTTCCAAAATCCACAGAATGAACGGCTGTATATGACCGACTTTTTTGACTTTTCTATCTATGTAGATGCCGAAGTTGACAATATCGAATCTTGGTATTTGGATCGCTTTAAAAAAATGCTGTCTCTAGCTGAAAACGACCAAACCAACTACTATTATCGCTTCACAACCCAGTCCGATGAAGAAGTTATGGCTTTCGCGCAAAATATATGGAAAACAATTAATCTCGTCAATCTGCTGGACTACATCGAGCCCACTCGTAACCGAGCTGAGATTATTTTACACAAAGCAGAAAACCATGAAATTGATGAAATCTATCTAAAAAAATAATTTAGGCTTGTCAAATCAAAACTTTTCATATATAATTAGATAGTTAGTATTTTCAATGGAGGTGAATAACTTGGCAAACATTAAGTCAGCTATCAAACGCGCTGAATTGAACGTGAAACAAAACGAAAAAAACTCAGCTCAAAAATCAGCTATGCGTACTGCAATTAAAGCATTTGAAGCAAACCCGTCTGAAGAACTTTTCCGTGCTGCTAGCTCAGCTATCGATAAAGCAGAAACTAAAGGTTTGATCCACAAAAACAAAGCAAGCCGCGACAAAGCACGTCTTTCAGCTAAACTTGCTAAATAATGCGCCACGCATGCAAAGGGAGCTCTGAGGAGCTTTTTTTGTTGCACATTAAACAAAGGAGACTTCTAATGAAAATTGCTATCATTGGCTACTCGGGTTCAGGAAAATCAACCTTGGCCCAGCATTTAGGATCATACTACCAACTTCCCATCCTTCATCTGGACACGATTCAGTTTGAAGAAGACTGGCAGACTCGTAGTCAAGACCAAGTCAAGGCTGATTTAGCAGATTTCCTCCATCAAGAACACTCCTGGGTCATTGATGGCAACTACTCTTGGTGTTTTTATGAAAGGCGGATGAAAGAGGCTGACCAAATCATCTTTCTGAACTTTTCTCGCTGGAGCTGCCTCTATCGCGCCTTCAAACGCTACCTAAAATATCGCAATCAAACTAGAGAAAGCATGGCACCAGGCTGTTCTGAGAAGTTTGACTGGGAATTTATCCGCTGGATCCTCTGGGATGGTAGGATAAGAGAGACTAAAAGTCGCTATCAGAAAGTTCGCCAAACCTATCCTGAGAAATTCATCGAATTACAGAATCAAAAACAATTATCAGACTATGTAAAAGCTTCACTTAATTAAAAACTAAGTGAAGCCTTTTCTTATTCTTCCTTTACAAAGACGAATTCTTTGTCGTCCGATAGGTCAGCTCGAAAGGCAAAACCTGCAAAAGAGAGCTGTTTGATTTGCTCAAGTTTATCGACCTGAGCTTCCATCAAAGCAGTCAAAAACTGCCCACGCGCCTTTTTGGAAATGGTAGAATGGCTTTTGAGTTTGCCAGCCTTTTCCTCTAAGAATTTAAAACGAAGCATTTTATCTCTGACTGATTTATCAAAAACTTCCTCAAATTCACTAGATAGCAAAGAAAGCAGCATATCTTCATCCGCTACTGATTTTGTATAATCTTCCCGCCAAAATTTTTTCAGCGTTTGACCACTGGGCTTTAGCCCCACCAAAAAATCCAGCCGATGAGGGGCAATCGGACTAAGGGCAGGAATGACCCCATATAGACTAGACGTTACAAGCAAATGCTCTTGAATATAGGATTTCTCCTCTTGTGTCCAATCTTTTCGCTTGATATTACGATACATGAGCCCGTCAAATAAAAGCAAGGCTGGATAAGTCTCTGCTTCATTTTGGCTCAGATTTTGAATCCGCTGGTGTTCTATTTCAGCCATTTGCGGACTGATTTTGTATAATTTTTCCAGCTCCTTGGCTGAGAATTGCAATAACTCTTCTATTATAGCTTGGCTTTTTAGCATCAACTGGGAGTGACCCAGCGAGCTCTGCTTTTCATTCATTTCTTTAGCAGTTGGGATTAAAATCTTCATACTTACTCTTTCTAACGTTGGACTGCGAGTCTGCATTCCTACTTTACTTTATTAATGATTATAGCAGATTTTATCAAACATGGATTTATTCTTGACTTTGTTTTTTAAAAATGATATTATCTAGTTATCAAGACTAGATATAAGAGAGGTTGAAATTTGGAAACAAAAATTCTTTTTCCAAGATGGGATGAATTACCTGATCTTGATCTATATTTGGACCAAGTCCTGCTCTATGTCAATAACGTCTGCAAGCCTGCTTTCACCGCTTCAGACAAGGGACTGACCGCATCAATGATTAATAACTATGTTAAACATGCCTATCTTGAAAAACCTTTAAAGAAAAAATACAATCGCCAGCAAGTTGCCCGTTTGATTGCCATTACAAGCTTAAAAACTGTTTTTTCTATTCAGGATATTGCAGCTACTTTGGATATGCTGAATGCCCAAACCCAGTCTGAAAAGCTTTACAACGACTTTGTGGATTACATGAATGGACAGAAACTTGAAGTGACGCCAATCATTGCCAGTGCCTGTCAGACCGTCAAGCTCTACCAGCAAACCCTAGCCTTTATCCAAGTGCCCAAAAAGGAGGAAAATAACGATGAACTACGCGCTTAAACTCAGTAAAAAGCTCTCTTTTGGAGAGGAAATTGCCAATGCTGTTACCCATGCCGTCGGAGCTGTTTTGATGCTGATTCTCCTTCCGATTTCTGCCGTTTACAGCTATGAAGGGCATGGCCTAGTCTCTGCTATCGGTACTTCGATCTTTGTCATCAGCCTTTTCCTCATGTTTCTCTCCTCCACTATTTACCACTCCATGTCCTATGGCTCGACCCACAAATATATCCTGCGGATTATTGATCACTCCATGATCTACATTGCTATCGCAGGCAGCTATACTCCCGTCGTCCTTTCGCTCATGAATGACTGGCGGGGCTATCTGATTATCGCGATTCAGTGGGGCACGACTATCTTCGGCATTCTCTACAAAATCTTTGCCAAGAAGGTCAATGAGAAATTCAGCCTGGCCCTTTATCTCATTATGGGTTGGCTGGTGATCTTCATCATTCCACAGATTATTGGACAGACTGGACCAGTGTTTTGGGGACTGATGCTAGCAGGCGGTCTTTGTTACACAGTCGGCGCTGGTTTTTATGCTAAAAAGAAGCCCTACTTCCACATGATTTGGCATCTCTTCATCCTAGCTGCCTCTGCTCTCCAGTACTTGGCTATTGTTTATTTCATGTAGAAAGCTGCCAACTAGATAGTCTAACACTCAGCAGTCTAAAAATAATCTGAGTTCACACATCTTATAAGTAAATCAAAAGACGGTCATATTTGAACCGTCTTTTCAATATATTATTCACCAAGTGAATCTTTACCAAGCAACAATTAGGTTTTATTTATAATAACCTTTTCAAAACTGTAAACATTAGTGACGTTCGTGTCTTCCTTTATAACGTTTCTTAGTTAAACCTAAACTAGAAAGGAGCCCTATACCTAGGAACCCTAGGCTAGAAACAGCTTCACCAGTATTTGGGAGTTTGTTTTTAGTCTCTTCTTTTTTGTCTTCGGTCGCTTTAGGCTTCACAGTTTCAGACTTCTTGCTTTGGTCTGGAGCTTTGCTGTTGTCAGTAGGTTTTTCACCTTCTGGCTGCTTTGCGGTGCCTTTATCCGCAGGTTTTTGGTTATCTGCTGGATTTTCGGCCTTGCCGTCACCTTTGCCGTTGTCGTCAGGTTTAGCTTGTCCACCCTTATTATCATCGCCAGGTTGTGGCGCTGGTTTAGGGTCAGGCTGTGGTTCTGGCTCTGGCTTTGGTTGCGGAGTTGGGGCTGGCGTTGGATTAGGAAGTTGGGGCTGGCGTTGGTTTAGGGCTCGGCTGCGGAGTTGGTGTCACTTGTTGCTTATAGTAATAATAAAGATATTGATCTCCATAATCACTATACGCTATCTCATACGGAAGAGTTACATCTCTTCCTTGGAGGTCACCATCTCCTGCATGATACCTAGCAACAGGGTTCGATTGATACCCCTCAATTTGAGGGGCTTCGGCGACATATTTGTCGCCCTCTCCTAGCTCTACTGTGCTCTCAGGAATTAGAGACTTTAAGGTCCCTTCTTCCTCATAATACAGGTGAAGATTAGAAACTGCTGTAGTAGCAGCCTCTACTTCAACCTGTGGAGTCTCAACATCAGCAGTAACTGTTACTGCTGATGTAGTAGCCGCTAAAACAGCTACAGACAGTAGGGCGATTCCATATTTTGCAACTTTTTTCATTTGTTTTTCCTCCGTTTTTTGTTTTTGAAAGTCTAAACTTTTTCTCCCCAAATAACCTCTGCTACAAGGCATTTGGTAGATTCTAATAGACGAACGTCAAATAGAACGCTTAAAAAACAAAAAATGCTAGCTTCAAAAAGGCGCAAAACCTGATGAAACCAGCATTCGGAAAATGAATTTTTCAATCTTTGAGAATTCTAACAAACGTTCGTCTGCTAGAATGTTTTGACAGTCTTATTTTACCATTTTATCTCATAAATGCAAGCACTTAGAGGGTATTCTTTGATTTTGTTTTTATGTTATTGCGTTTTAAGATATTATAAAGGGTGGCCGTGGATATGTTGGAAATTTGAGAAATCTCTTTAGCCGTTAGATTTGACTGTTGATATAGCTGGATAACTTCTTTTTCCTTAGTTTTAGAAATTCCTTTATTGCCCAATTTAACACCTCGTTCCTTAGCTTTACGTAAACCGTCTTTGGTTCTGGAGCGTATAGCTTCTAGTTCCATCTCCGCGACGTATCCTAGAATGACAACCAGTAATTTGCCAGTTAGCGAGTCTGTCGCGATATTTTCTTTTAGGCTGATTAATTGAATATCATGAATAGTTAGGTCGTCCAATATATTTACTAGAGTAAACATTTTTCTAGTTAGTCTATCCAACTTGTAAACGACTAGCGAGACCTGTTTTTTGATTCGCTTAAGTTCTTTAGCTAGTTTCAAGGCTTTAAGTAACTGAACCCTGTTATCTTGAGATCCTGATTCTTTTTCGATAAAAAGTATATCACAAGACTTCAGAGCTTCTTTCTGAACCTCTAGGCCTAACTCTTGGCGGTTGTCCGTGGAGCTGACACGAGCATAGCCGATTTTGATTTCTTGTAGATTCTTGAATTTATTGATGTGGTATTTGGTCACGATTATCTCCTTGTTTAACTTAGCCTTGCCATTGTAGCAGAGGTAGGTTCAGTTTAACAAGAATTCTAGGGGAAAGAAAAAGTACAAATAAGAGTTTGATTTACTATTTTTTTAGAGATTTGTCAATAATTTATAGGACATTTTTTCGGTTGATTTGGATATTATTTCTCTTTAGAACGCTGTAAATAGTTGTGGTAGAGATATTGAGCTGACTAGCAATCTTTCGCACAGATAATTCTTTTTGCAGGTATTCCTTGATTATTTGTTTTTCTTTGGTTCGAGATAGTCCCTTGTTGCCGAGTTTCACACCTTTTTCTTTAGCTTTGCGAAGTCCGTCTTTTGTGCGGTCTGAAATAGCCTGAAGTTCCCATTCCGCCACATATCCCAGCATTAAGCAAAAGAATTTACCAGTTAAAGAATCTGTCTCAATATTTTCATGAAGAGATTGAAGGCGAATACCATGATTGTTTAAATCTTCAATAATAGCGGAGAGGTGAAATATCTTTCTGGTAAAGACGCTAATCTTTGTATCATCATAAAAGGCCTAGAAACACGTTTTTTAGAAACGTTCTTCTAAGCCTTTTTGAGATAGTTATTTGAAATATGCCTTTACTCAGAATGTGTTTTGCCTAATCTCATATTTATGATATCTTCTAAGCATCTCAGTACTTTTTAATAAAAACTGACGATTTCCTTATCGAGTCGCCTCATGTAGTCTCGATATGTCAGATAAGATATGAGTCCAGAAACAAAAATCAGTACCACCGAAAGGAAATAAAGGACGGTGAGAGGTAGGAAGTAGGAAATCATATAGAAAAGCCCTATCACAATGATAATTCCAAAAGTAAATAGCAGAGCCAACAGTGTTTTCCCCATACTGTTATCCCGATTCATCAACTCGTTGACATTGGACCAGTTGGTCACCAAGTGTTTATAGTCTCGATGATAGCCCCAAGCACTCCATGCTAGACTAGCCATAAACCAACTCAGTAGCATAGCGAGAAGAGTCACCAGATGGATATGAAATAGAAGACTGGTCACAAAAAGGAGAATCACTGGCAAAATGGATTGAATCGCAAAAAGATACCAGAATTTGAGACGAATATATTTTCTCAAATCAAAAGGCAAAACCTTCAGATAATCAAAATTTTCCCTCTCTAAGGATAAACCGATAGAGGTCAGATTGTTCCCCCCTGAATTGAGCGTAGCGATAAACATAGATAGAAAGATAAGCGGGAGCAAATACCGTGGAATCAGAAAGGGACTAATATCCAAGCCTGCATTGATCGTTCCCATGACCATACTAAAAATAATGATATAGGGAATCAGTGCCGACATAAAGAGGGCCTGTAAAACGACTGAACCTTCACTCAGCAGCCGAAGATGATAGCGCCAGACAAACTTCTTGAAATTCTTGGCCTCGTCCATGTTGATATCATGTACACGTTCGCGTTTACCTCCTGCTGCGCCCGTCATCAAGGCTGCCTCATAAAATTCTGGTATCACCTTGAACTTGACCAGTAAAAAGAGAAAGGCTGCTACGGCGAGCCAAGCTAAAATTCCTAAAACCGCAGTCAAATTGAAAGGATTGATAATAAAGTCGTAAAAGGCCACAACTGGCGGGAAATATGGCGTGGCCATTGTGTTACTTGCGATACTGCGGCTATTCATCTGATTGATAAAGATATAAAGTCCTACCGAACCTAGGGAAACAAGCCCTAGAATCACATTGGATAGGATGGTTTTATACTTTCTAAAGAAGGCTGTCTTGGTGATAAAATGCACCAAAATCAAAATGACAAAGGTCAAAACCGAACTTAAAATCACAATCGAAATCAAGGCCATAGGAAGACCGACTAAAGGATTTCCACCTTGAAGACCTAGAACAATGAAATAGCTATACATGGGCAGAATCGCAATCAAGAGGGTCAGAACAACAGAGATGCTCTTTCCGACAATGATTTCTGATTCACTAAAGGCATAGGGCCGATAGGACTGCAAATCCTTGCTTTCATAAAAGACATTATAGAAAACGAGGAAACCCTGCGACATGGAAAACATGGCAAATATGGAAACCATATTAGCAAAAAGGCCCGGATTTCCTACCATGCGATTGAAAGCACTCATGATACCAAAGATGAATAGGTAGACCAGACCCAAAATCAGGTACATCCGAATAGCCTGCAGGGAAACATTGACCTTGACCGAGGGATTCTTTGCCTGCTTCTTGCGGTATTGTTGCAGCTGAGAAGTTTGGATAGCATAGAGGATATTGATATCAACTAATTTTTTAATCACTTTAAGGCGCATCTGGACTCACCTCTTCTCTGCGGCCTGCCAGACCTAGGTAAATGGCTTCGAGGGACTGTTCCGGATGTTGACCTTTCAATCCTTCAATCGTGCCATAGAATATTAGCTCTCCCTTTTTGAGGATGGCAATCTTATCGCATAGCTGTTCGGCCACTTCTAAAACGTGTGTTGAAAAAAGAACAGTATTACCTTTATCGGCATGCTCACGCATCATCTGTTTGAGATCAAAGGCTGCCTGAGGATCCAGCCCCGTCAAAGGCTCATCCAAAACCCAGATATCTGGATCAGACAAAAGGGCACCAATGACAAAGACCTTCTGCCGCATACCGTGTGAAAATGACTCAATCACTTCATAGCGATGACTAGCAAAGTCAAAGATAGCCAGCAGTTCACCCAAACGAGCTTCTACTTCTGCCGTGGTCATATCGTAGGAAGTCGCCACTAACTCCCAGAATTCATTGGCTGTCAGGCGCAAGAAAAGATCAGGAGAATCGGCGACATAGCCGATTTTTTTCTTGATTTCTAGACGATTACTGGATAGCTCCTTGCCGTCCACAAAAATTTGTCCCTGTGTCGGATTGATGACACTGACCAAGGATTTAATGGTCGTTGACTTACCCGCTCCATTGTGACCGATGAGACCGACAATCTCACCGCTTTCCAGAGTCAGATTCAGGTGGTTGAGCGCTAGCTTGCCATCATAGTCTTTTGTAACATCTCTAAATTCAATCATGAGAAACTCCTTTACTATGTTTTGAGCTTATTATACTATCTTAAAAGTTATTTGTCTTAAAATGAGCGAAAAAGTTCGGATTTTGCTTTAAAACAAGCCAGAACCATCCTTTAAACCTTAAAAGATTGAGCATTTTCCAGCAGATAGAGCAGGAAATTAGGAATGGTTTCCAGCATATCCTGCTCATAGACACGCTCAGTTAGCTGATGCAGGTCCTTGCCCCATGGGCCTAGATTGATGCCGGGGATATGATTGGAAGCAATTTCTGAAAAAACAAGTTGGTAAAGATTCTCCGGTACAGGCATACTGGCAATCAAGTTTTGGTACTCAGTGACAGGCTTCTCTAAGGCACAGTAACTAAGGTCACAAATTCCCATAAAAAATTCGTCCACTTGGAGTTGACAGCCAGCTTCCTTGTCCAGATAATCCCGATAAAGTTGAATGATCTTGTCAATCATAATCGGACTATCTGACAAGCGGCGACAATTCATGGGTGGATAGTAAGGCGGCGCGATCGCTAAGACAACCAAAGCTTCCTTACGGTCGTAGAAATCTAAAACTTTCTGGATATTTTGAATGCTGATTTCCTGATAGGATGCGCCTTCTTGCAAGGCTTTCTGTGCTTCCTCATAAATCTGCTGCAAAGTTTCTTCAAAACCGATTTTTTCTTGGCATTCTTGCAGTAATTCCTGATAGGTCAGCACGTGCGGTTTCGGTACAAGCTTGCTTTCTTCATAAACTTTCTGCAATTGACAGTAGTTTTGATAAAATCCATCCACTGCTTCTTGACTGAGACTCTTAATGGTCGCCAGCAGCTCACTTGGACTCTTTTCTAGATAAAGGACGCTGAAATAGCCGGCTGCACGCAACACGGTTGACACATCGTAATTTTCCTTCAAATCGCGCAGATAGGACCAAGATGGCAGGGGCGAACGTTCGCCATAGGCCATGTCAGATAGAGCCGGATTGAGATCAATTTTTTCAGCAACCTTGGCTAGCAAGGACAGAGCATTGATCCCCTTGAGTGGCTCTTTCATGTGAGAAAGGATGCCCTGAGTCACGACAACTGGCATCAACTTGCCAACTGTTCCTATATGAAGCACCTTTTCCTCCGCTGACGGGCTTTCAAAAGGCTCAGAATCCACAGCCAGAAGGTAATGAAGTTGGAAGCGCTCCTTCAATTTAGTAAGCAGGGCCGTTGCTGCCCGCATGCCTTGAGAATAGGATTCCTCATCTCCGACAGACAAATAGAGCAAATTAACCTGACCAGACTGTCTCTGACTATATGCTTCCACCACACCTAACTGCAAGGCCAGAGCAGCCTTCATGTCGCAAGAGCCCCGACCGAATTGCCATTTGTCCGACGCAATATCCACTAAAAGATCTGAATCTGAAGAAATGGAGGGTAATTTTTCTTTCAGGGCCTGATTATCAAAAGCCCAGTCTTTTAGACTGCCAAAATCCTCAATATCCACCGTATCATGATGATGAAAAAGAATCACTGTATCAGCCGTATCTCGCTTGACTAGAGCCCAGTTAACACTCCGATTATAAAAATCATTTGGAATCTGATAGCAGCCAAACTGTTCTGGATGCTCCTGAAAATAAGGAATCTCTCCTATCCGCTCCTGAAGAAAGGCTTCAATCTTCCGCTCAGAACTAGTATGGGTAAAGCTTTCGATAGCCATGCTCTGGTTAAAAATATCTTGAATATACTGTTTCATTCTTTCTACCCCTATATTGCCGGCACTTCTGACTTGCAAGCCAAGGCCAGCTGAAAGACGATAAGACAAAAGCAGCCAAACTTCACCTAATTATGAATTTCTGGCTGCTTTTAAATAGTGACTGTTAACGATGAGAATATTTCTTAGCAAGGCTGGACATACCTAGTGTGCTGAAGAGCAGAGCCAAGCCAAGATGGAGCATTCCTTTTGCTGGATTGCTACCTGTTTTAGGTAAGGCAGCTGGCGCTTGATGAGCTTGATGACTTGCTAATTGCTGCACTTGGGCTGTCCCCCGATTATAGTGTCCTGCATAGCGAACCTTCAAGTCAACTGACGGGCTTTCCTTCTGCTCTTTCCTGTCAAAGATATATTCTGGAACTTCTGTGATTTCTGGTGCAACTAATTTTTCACCAGTAATCTCAGGCAATTTCGCATATTCGGTATCAAGAGCATTTGGTACATAGGTAGCCTTCTGCGAACGAGTCGCTTCCACAGTTGGCAACAGCGCACTGATGGAATCCGTCTTGAAAGTCACTGCATACTGACGCTTAATCGTAAGGTCGCTAGGATCATAAGTATTGAAGACCAGAGCCAGCTTATGACCTTTTTTCACAGTATAAAGATTCGGCTGCAAATACATGGTATAATCATGGAATTGTCCGACTTTTGGCTTAATGCTCTTTTCCGAGCTGGATGGTGTATAGCCTGATTCTGGATTGGCTAAGTTTAGCCAGCCTTTAGCAATCACCTTGTATTTGGTTTTGACAGTTGCAAAGTTTTTAATATCCAGATTGCTGAGATTGCTGCCCATCCAGAAGCCACCTGTCTGGCTGTCATCGCTAGCAGCACCATTTCCGACCACATCAAACTCTTGGTCTGATACGTCTACCAAGAGCGCATTAACCTGCAGATTTCTGCCGCTGCCCTTGGCCAGAGCTGCCTTGAAATGGACAGGAATATGGCCTTTGATGGTCAGATCCTCTTTGACATCTGTTACAAAGGTCAGATTCGCTTTGGAAGAAGCTTGACTGACTGTTTCATCTCGCTTGCTAGTGTCAATCCCTGCCCCCGCATAGTCACTAGAAATCGTTTCTTCCAAGCGTTTGGACTGGGCTGTCAGAATCATACGATTGCTACTTTTCCAGTTATCGTAACTGGTCCATTTATTCGGATCGTAGTTGTTTTGTGCCAAAACAGGAGGGAGTTTGCTGACATCGTTTTCGACATCATAGAGGTAATGTGAGAACCAAGTATTGAGCAAGTCATAGAAATCTTGCTTATTAGCTGTAATACCATAGCCTCTAGAAATAGCTGCTGGATTGACGTGGTCTCCCTGATGGAGATAGAGTTTTACATTCTGACCGGCTTTCTTCAAGGCATCGTACATAAGCTCAAACTGTTTGGTTTTAACATTATCATCATTTAAACCATGCACTAGCAGGGCACTGGTCTTTATCTTTTCTGGATGCAGGGTATAATCTCGTTCCCGCCAAACCTGACTGTAATTGCGGCCGTGGGCATTTTGGTCCTTATTTAGCTGATTGATATAGTCGGCGTACTTGTTCCAGATAGTAGCCCAATCATCCTGATCTAAAATCCGTGTGGAGACATAAAGTGAGAGCCAAGATAGGTCACTGTAAGGCGGATTAGTATAAGCTGTCCCCTGACTATTGAAATAATCATACCAGCTGGCAATTCCCGCAGCTGGAACGATGGTTTTCAAGCCTTCCACGCCAGTCGTTGCTACACCGAAAGTGGTCGTACCAGCCCAAGACAGACCGGTCATGCCGACCTTACCATTTGCCCAGTCAGCTTTGATTTCAATATTGCTGGTTCTGTCTGTATAGGCCTTGCGTTTGCCATTGACCCATTCGATAATGTTCTTAAATGCTTCAATTTCCAAATCAGAGCCAGTTGTATTAAACCCTTCAGAACCTTTGGTTCCCAGACCAGCACTGGAAATAAAGGCATAGCCCCGCACTAGGAAATAATCATACCAGTTCAAATCTTCGTAGTCATAAATCCCTTCATAAGGACTATAGTAATACCAATCTGATGCCTTGGCTTTTTTAGCTGCATCAACGCTGCTCATACTAGAAGTAGGCTGGCGCTTAGCAGGACGATTGCGCAAGCTCTTCATGTCATAAGAACCATTAGTCGGCAAATTGAGACTTTCCAAGGTCACATAATTTTCATCCAAAGTTCCTGCAACATAAGGCCGAGCTTCCAAAATCGTTGAAGCTTTAAAATCACCTTTAGCTGCTGCCTTGGGAAGCTGCACAATTGCCTTGACTAAATCCCGCTTGCCATCTCCATCCGTATCATGATCCGTCTCGACATAGACAGGAAAACGGACGATATCGCTTTTCTCATAAGAATAGTCATGGTCTTCCTTTTCCCCGCTGCTATATGGGAAAATCGGCTGTGCCCGACCGTTCAAAAAGAGCGGTGCTTTCTTTTCGGCACGATAAGCATCATGTAACCGCTTGGCAACTGCATACATAGACTGCAGATTGCTTCCCTGCACGCTGGCTGTCAGGTCTGCTTCTTTTTCAATCATTCCCAGACTCTTGGCCAGATTCACTCTATCCTGAGCGCTGCTACCCAGTTGAGAATTGTTGACGGCTGCCCAGTTTAACAACTCGTCTACTGCTTCTTGCAAGGTCAGTTCCTTGTCGGCTAAAGCAGGATTTGAAAGGCTACCGGTATAAGCGGACAAATCTTGCCCTTTTGCAACGGTTGATACAGCGGAAGGTGCTAAGCTGACTTCTTGAGCCAAAGCCAAAGGTGCCTGAGCCTGTGACGAACTCGCTGTTACAGGACTTGCAACTGATTTTTCACTTGAAATAACTGCTTCTTCTTGCTTTTCTGGCGCTGAACTCTCAGACGAAGCCTGACTTTGAACCTCTACAATCGCCGGCTGCTGAACTGAGGAAGTAGGCTCAGAAGAGACAGGTGTAGCTGCCTCTGTACTAATATTTTCCGTCCGCTCACTGGTAGCCTGAGCCACCTCATCCGCCTGGACAGCCTGTGACAATACCAAAGGTGCAAACAGCAAGCTTGGTAAGAGCAATGTGACTAGTCTTCTCTTTTTCATAAAGACTCCTTTTCTTTACATAAAATCTATTAGATAAGTCCATTATACTCTGTAAGCGCTTTAAATTCAATATAACATTCCTTTTATCTACGGAAAAAGTAAGAAAAGTAAAAAATTATTTACGCAAACGTTTGCGTAATCATTCTTCTTTTGGTAAAATAGACTCATCACTAAGAATGTGAGGTATCTAGTATGGAAAATCAAACATTAATGCAATATTTTGAATGGTACTTACCAAATGATGGACAACATTGGAATCGCTTGGCGGAGGATGCTCCGAACCTAGCATCAAAAGGCATTCGCAAAGTTTGGATGCCGCCAGCTTTTAAGGCAACGAGTTCAAATGATGTTGGCTATGGAGTTTATGACCTCTTCGACTTGGGTGAGTTTGACCAAAAAGGAACCATCCGAACAAAATATGGTTTTAAGGAAGACTACCTAAAAGCTATCCAGACTTTGAAAGCCAACGGCATTGAGCCAATGGCCGATGTGGTACTTAATCACAAGGCAGAAGCAGACTGCAAAGAGCGCTTTACCGTCGTTGAAGTGGATCCTAACGACCGAACCAAGGTCTTGTCAGAACCTTTCGAAATCAAAGGCTGGACTAAGTTTACCTTCCCAGGCCGCCACAAAGCCTACAATGATTTTGAATGGCATTGGTATCACTTCACCGGTACGGACTACGATGCCAAAAACAATAAGTCTGGCATTTACCTCATCCAAGGAGACAATAAAGGCTGGGCAGATGATGAGCTGGTGGACAATGAAAACGGCAACTATGACTATCTCATGTACGCCGATATTGACTTCAAACATCCAGAGGTCATTCAAAATCTCTATGACTGGGCTCACTGGTTTATCGAAACAACTGGAGTCCAAGGTTTTCGTTTGGATGCTGTCAAGCACATTGACTCCTTCTTTATGAAGAATTTCATCCGTGATATTACTGAAAAATACGGCGAAGATTTCTATGTCTTTGGAGAATTTTGGAATGGCGATGAGACAGCCAATAACGAGTATCTAGAAAGTATTGACTATCGCTTTGACCTTGTCGATGTCAAGCTCCACCAAAACTTCTTTGATGCCAGCCGAGCTGGAGCAGACTATGACTTACGGACCATTTTTGACCATACTCTGGCAAAAAATCATCCTGAGTCAGCCGTGACCTTCGTGGACAATCACGATACTCAGCGGGGACAGGCTTTGGAGTCCACTGTCGAAGAATGGTTCAAGCCAGCAGCCTATGCTCTCATCCTTCTACGAGAAACTGGACTTCCTTGTGTCTTTTACGGAGACTACTATGGCATTGAGGGCCAGTTTGCTCAGGAGAGTTTTCAGGATGTGCTGGACAAGCTTTTGGATGTCCGCCTCAACCTAGCTTATGGCGAGCAGACTGACTACTTTGACGATGCTAACTGTATCGGCTGGACTCGTCAAGGAAAGGACGGGGGTCAGCCAATCGCTGTTGTTGTCAGCAATGACCAAACAAGCAGCAAACGTATGCTGGTCGGTTCAGAATGGGCCAGCAGAGAATTCAGAGATTATCTGGACAACAGTTCTCAAATCGTGACCATTGACGAAGAAGGCTGGGGAGAATTTCCAGTAGAGGAAAAGTCAGTCAGTGTCTGGTCTGTCAAATAATCTGTATATTCAAAAACGAGAGGGGAAAATTCCCTCTCGTTTTTCTAGTATTTTAAGCCCTGTAGAAGCCTTATTATTTTAGAAACTGCTTTATTTTTTCTGACAACTCATCACTGCCATAATCATGCACATAGTGAAGGCAGTCCAGTAGAATCAGCTCTGTCTGTGGATACTGCGCTGCAAAATCCTTCTGGAAGCTCTGCCATTCTTCCTGACTATAACCAGTCCCTCGGCCATTTGAAGAAAAGAGCAAGATCGGTCGTTCAGGAAGCTTTTCTCTAGAAACTGCCTCAGCATTTTGCTTAACCTGCATGACCTCTTCATAAACAGCATTTGACAATGGACGACGATAGAAAAGAGCCTTGTATACCTGCTTTTCTTCTGCTGTCAAATCACCAGCCGCAAGAGCGGGAACTTGCTTGTCAACATCATAAAATACCCGACTTAAGCCTAAATTAGCAGCCATTTGTAAGCCTTTATAAACCAAGGGGTAAAGGCTTAGGTTGGTGTAAGAACTTGGCAAGGCTATATCCAGTCCGATAATGCCTTGGACTTCTTCAGGATATTTTGCAACCCAATGAAGCGCTTCTAGTCCAGCCATAGAGTGAGCCACCAATGTATATGGACCCTTGATTTCAGCCTTTTTTAAAGCCTGCCTCGTCTGGGCAAGTACCGTGTCAATATCTCTGCTATCCCCTTCGCTGTCATCGCTGAAGCCATAGCCCAAGCGTTCAACAATAACAACCCGATAGTCTTTTTCCAATTTAGAATAGAGGCTCTTAAAGTCAAGAATAGGGGACGTTGTGCCACCGCCCGCCAAAAAAACCAGCGTCTTTTCTCCCTGACCAGCTACATAGATATTCATTTTCTTGCTGCCTACTTGAACCAGTCTCCCCTGCGGGTTATCAAGTAATTTCTGCTCGTTATTCAAGCAAAGCTGATGATAAGTGAAGATGAACACTAGAGTAGTTATAATTGTAATAAATAAAAATAGAAGAATTTTTTTCAAATACACCAACATCATAACTTTCCAAACAACTTTAATCTATCTTCAAGACTCGACAAAAACTTACCCACTTGAACAAAACAACTATCTGATTTCTATTATGATACTCAGATTTTTTGTGTTTTACCCAGCTTAGATGTCCTACTTTTACTCCACCAATCCACTTCTTAGATAAGCATCCACCATGCGCTCTGTCGCGACAACCGAATCGATATGCGTACGCTCATAAGAGTGGCTGGATTCGATGCCAGCTCCTAGCAGGGCATGCTTGACTTCTGCTCCTGCGCTCATAGCTGCAGAGGCGTCTGAACCGTAAAAGGGATAGATGTCTAGTTTGTAAGGAATGTCTTGCTCCTTGGCTAAATTTACCAAATGCTGCCGGAAGCCATAGTGATAAGGTCCTGAAGCATCCTTGACACAGATGGAAACCGTGTACTCATCTGTTTGCTGATCGTCACCCATAGCCCCCATATCAACTGCCAAATACTCCACCGCTTGCTCTGGCAGGCTGGAATTAGCTCCATGACCAACCTCTTCAAAGACACTGAAGGCAAAATGAGTCGTCACTGGCAGCTGAATATTTTCCTCTTTGTAGACGCGCAGAAGATTGAGCAAAATAGCTGCGCTGACCTTGTCGTCGAGAAAACGGGACTTGATAAAACCTGACTCAGTAACTGTTGTTCGCGGATCAAAGGAAATAAAATCGCCGACTTCGATTCCCAAATCCCGCGTTTCTTTCTCACTCGTCACCTTTTCGTCCAAACGCACTTCCATATTGTCTTGAGTCCGCTCCACCGTCCCAGCATCCTTATAGACATGACAGGAAGTCTGGTGAACTAAGATAGTCCCGCTGATAGTCTTGCCACTGCTGGCCACATGGACTAGACAGTTTTCTCCTTCAATCATATTCC
Source organism: Streptococcus sp. STC1396 (assembly GCF_058933875.1). Taxonomy (NCBI): domain Bacteria; kingdom Bacillati; phylum Bacillota; class Bacilli; order Lactobacillales; family Streptococcaceae; genus Streptococcus; species Streptococcus sp. STC1396. The sequence continues at coordinate 21,405 of NZ_JBZYCU010000002.1, forward strand.
AAGGGAAACCGCCAATCCGATCCAGTTTGAGACGACCGTCAGACTTGACCGCACGCACGATAGCTCCCAGAGTATCCACATGGGCCGTCACGACCCGATGTTGGACATCATTTTCTCCCTTCACCACGACATGAACTCCGCCTTTATTGGTTCGGACAGGCTCATAGCCCATTTCTTCCAGCGTTTTTACCAAATAGTCTGCCACCTCAGCCGTAAAGCCTGTTGGGGAAGGGATAGCCGTTAATTCTTGTAAATATTGAACAGTTTGATTCATCATTTTCTCCTCATACTTTTCCATCATTATAGCATAAAAAAGGCTTTCATACAGGTTTTTCCTGCATAAAAGCGAGATGAGGTTTCTTATTCAGCTAGCATGACTTCTTTAAGACTCAATCGTCTAATAGCTCGGAAATAATAAGCGACAAGAAATTCATAAACCATTACAAAAGCTAAAAAAGAAAGGAAGCAAAGCTGCATATCAAATGAGTAATCAGGCACGCCTTGAACATCTTTTACAATGACTTTAAGCAATAATTTCATGATTCCGTATTGATAAGCTGTTCCTAAGACAAAGCCTAGATAAGCCACTACTCGATATCTGGCTAGAATAACTTGATAACATTCCTTTTGACTGTAACCAAAGGCCTTCATCAGAGCTAGACTGGCTTTGTTTTCTTGAACAACCGTTCCTAAACAAAGCAGCAAAACTGAAAGTGACAACACAAGCCCTATGCCCATCATCATAGCTTGAATACTGCCATCAATAAACTCTTTCATTCCAAAGGAAAGCTGCATCATAGCTGCAAAGGAAAAAGCTGCAAAAATGACAAAAAAAATCAGAAGTTTCCGTTGATAAAAATGAACTGCACTCAGCTCTTTCAAAAATGGTCGGTCAGATTTTACCTTGTGACGCTTATGCTTGACCCGCGTAAATTCTAGTCTCCTCAGCAAATAGAGACTCGGTTGCTTTAGTTTAATAGCAGCGTAGCCAATCCCTAATAGAGCAAAAATAAGGGTCGGCAAGACAACTAAAGCCCCCAGCAATTCCCAATGAAAATGAATGTTAATAAGAGGCAGCAGAGATTTTTGATTTCGCAAATCATAAAAATCCTGCATAAAGAAGAATGAAGCTCCGAAACCAAGGAACGTTCCTAGAAAAACCGAAAAGCTAAAGACCCAGAAATGTCTGGCCAATTCGAAATTTTGGTAGCCTAAAGCTTTGAGAATTCCTAGCTCTTCTTTATGACTATCAATAAACTGCTTGATATAAAAGAATAAAAGCAAAACTGCTAAGAAAGAGAGAACACCTCCACTCACCAAGGAAACAAATTTAGCAATGAGGACTTGAGCATCATAGTAGGCCTTAGCAGGTTGAGATAACTTCTCAATATTGATTGCTTGAAGATCAATATAAAAATTGACAAATAAAGTAGAAACTAACACCGCACAAAAACTGATTATTGATACAACAAACAGCTTGCGTAAATCCTTAATACCGATTACCATAGCCTACCATCCAATCTCTTCTACGCTTTTTGGCTCTTCATTAACCAAAATCTCTTGGATTTTTCCGCTGTTTATCTTGACAACTGTCTTAGCTAGCTGAGCGATATGCTCATTATGAGTGACCATTACCAGAGTAAAACCAAGTTCTTCTTTCATTTGAGCAACGTAGGAAAGAATCTGGCGACCAGTCGCTTCATCTAAAGCTCCTGTTGGTTCATCAAGAAAAAGGACCCGTGGTTTCTTCGCTAAGGCTCTGGCAATAGCCACGCGCTGCTGCTCTCCTCCTGATAATTCACTAGGATATTGGTGAAGTTTGTCCCTAAGCCCCATTGCTTCAAGAACTGGCAGGTAATCTTGATTATTTGCTAGGTGGGCTCCCATTTTAACATTCTGCTCTACTGTCAGCTCTTGCAATAGATAATATTGTTGGAAAATGAAAGCAACCTGTTCCTTACGAAACTTTGTCAACTTGCTTTCGCTCAAAGAGGCAATATTTTCTCCATCATATAGAACCTCGCCCTGATCTGGCTTTTCTAAGCCTGAAAGAATATTGAGTAAGGTTGACTTACCTGAGCCAGAAGCTCCCAAAATAACCAAATAATCTTGGTCTGCAATCTGTAAATCAATACCTTTTAAAATTTCATTGGTACCATAAGACTTTCTAACTTCCTTTAGTTCAATCATGATTTCCTCCCAATAATTCTTTTATAAAAGCTGTAAATACTTGTGTCAGCATAGGCAGCAGTTCTGCTGATGAAAATCGATAGATTCCTGCAGCAGTCATACTGGCAATTCCATGTGAATAAATAAATAGATGTTGGTAGAGCTGCTCTGACAGCTGTCTTGAGAGTCCATATTCCTCTTGAATAGACCGAATCATTTGTTCATAGCTGTAATCTTTGATCGGCAAAAAGTCAGCAAACTTATCGATGCGACGCTCAGGCTCATTCATAAAAATCAACTGAAAAAGCTGGGGCTCCTCAGCTGCAAATCGAATATAAGCAATCCCAACAGCACGAAAGGCTTTTTCTTCCTGTAATGCGATTTCAACTTGTTTGACAAAGGTCTTCTCAGCAGCAATGACAATAGCCTTGCTCAACTCTTCCATGTTATCAAAGAGACCAAAAATGACCTTAGAAGAGGACTTTAATTTAGCAGCAACAGCTCGTGCCGTGACAGCCGACCTCCCCTCTTCTCGAACAAGATCTAAACAAGCTTCAATTATTTCTTCTTTAGTGAATTTATTTTTTGGAGGCATTGATATCTCTTTCTAACACAAATGTTGCGCAACAGTTGTTTCTTTATATAATTTAATCATAATTTGATTCAAAAAGCAAGAAAAAAACCAGCTTTTCTAGCTGGTTCGTCAGTTTATCCTCTGTCATCATAGCCATTCGGATGACTGGAATGCCATTTCCAAGCGGTTTCGATAATGGTTTCGATATTGTCAAATTTCGGCTGCCAGCCCAGAATATTTCTTGCTTTCTCAGAGGAAGCAATCAGCGTATCCGGATCCCCTGGGCGCCGCTCTGCTATTTCCAAAGGAATAGGATGTCCGGTCACCTTTCGGGCTGCTTCTACAATCTGCAGGTTGGAAAAACCAGTCGAAGAACCAAGGTTAAAGGCATCTGAAGGATGTCCAGCACGCAGGTGCTCGACAGCCAAAATATGGGCGTCAGCCAAGTCGAAAGGATGGACATAATCGCGGACATTGGTCCCGTCCGGAGTATCATAATCATCTCCAAAGACGGCAATCTTCTCACGTTTGCCCTGAGCCACCTGAAGCACGATCGGTAGGAGATGGGTTTCAGGTCCGTGGTCCTCGCCGATTGAGCCGTCGGGCTTGGCACCGGCCACATTGAAATAACGCAGGGCTACAAACTTGATGCCATAGGCCTGGTCTGCCCAGCGCATAATGGTCTCCATCATGAGTTTGCTCTCACCATAAGGATTGATAGGCTTTTGCGGAGTTGTTTCCAGAATCGGCACTTCCTCAGGAATACCATAAGTCGCCGCTGTCGATGAAAAGACAATGTTTTTAACGCCGCATTCCTGCATGACCTCCAAGAGAGAAACCATGCCGGCTGTGTTATTGTCAAAATACTTGAGCGGGTCCGCCATAGACTCTGCCACCAGTGAAAAGGCAGCGAAGTGAATGACTGCATCTATTGATGGATGTTTGGCAAAAACGCTACGCATAAAGTCCTTGTCAGCCAAATCTCCCTCATAAAAGACTGCCTGCGGATGAACCGCTGCGCGGTGGCCAGTCACCAAATTATCAACGACGACTACATCTTCCTTACCTGCTTCTACCAAACGGTCTACCATGTGCGAGCCGATATAGCCAGCTCCACCTAATACTAAAATTGCCATGTTTCTCCCTTTCTCATCTTGATTTATACTTTAACTATTTTATCAAAAATAAGGACGAATGAAAACTCTTGCTACAATTATTCTTCTTCCAAACCGACAGATTGGACGAAGCGCATGAAAGCCTCCTGTCCATCATCTGTCCGCTTGTAAACTCCCGCATCTTCCAGCACGCGGCTGAAAATTTGTCCAACCGAGGCCTGAACTACTCCTTCCACCGTCTCAGCGGTAACATCTGGATTCTGCTCTTTGAGTTGATTGGCCCACTCCTGATGATAGGCAGCAACCTGACAGTCTTCTCCCAGCAAGAAAAGTTCCACCTGCTTGAGTTCTTCCTTGAGCCGAGGCGGAAGAATAGCCAGTCCCATCACCTCAATCAGACCGATATTTTCTTTCTTAATATGCTGAACGTCTCTATGAGGGTGATAAATGCCGTCTGGATGTTCTGGGGAAGTTTGATTGTCCCGCAAGACCAAGTCTAGCTCAAAAAATCTATCTTTTCTGCGCGCAATCGGTGTGATGGTATGGTGCGGCTCACCCTCAGACTCTGCCAACACCTGCACACTTGGGTCAGAATAAACCCGCCAAACTTGCAAGATTTTGTTAGCCAATTCAATCAACCGTTCCTTCTTCTCAGACCTCAGACGAATGACGGACATGGGCCACTTGACAATGCCTGCCTCTACCTCATCAAATCCGCTAAAAGTAAAGCTGCAATCCAGCTCTGCTATTTCCATAGGGAAAGTATGACGTCCACCCTGATAGTGGTCGTGGGTCAGGATGGAGCCACCGACAATCGGCAGATCGGCGTTGGAGCCAGCGAAATAACCCGGAAAGGTCTCCACGATGTCCAGCAAGCGCTCAAAGGTCAGCCGACTGATAGCCATGGGAAGGTGCTGGCTGTGCAGAAAGATACAGTGCTCGTTAAAGTAGGCATAGGGCGAATACTGGAAGCCCCACTCCTGTCCAGCCAAATCAAAGCGAACAATCCGATGATTGGCGCGAGCTGGGTGATCCAAGCGCCCTTGGTAACCTTCATTTTCCATGCAAAGCTGGCAGGCTGGATAATTACTGTTCTTAGCCTTTTTAGCTGCCGCAATTTCCTTGGGATCCTTTTCTGGCTTAGAGAGATTGATGGTGATTTCCAAATCTCCATAAGCGGTCGGTGCTTTGAAAGCAATGTTTTTAGCAATAGCCTTGACCTTGATATAGTCATTTTTTTGACTAAGCTGGTAAAAATCAGCCACAGCTTGCTCGGGATTGGAGGTATAAGTCGTCCAGAAGTCCCGATTGAGCTGGCTAGGGGCTGGGGTAATCAAGTTCATGAGATCTGCTCCTAGTATATCCTGCTCAGCTAGGGTATGACCAATTTTCTCACTTCTTACAGCTGCAGCTACCAAGTCATCCTTCAGGTCAATTAGCTGCTCAGCCGTCGTCTCCTGCTCAGCCACTGTCTCTCCAACCAGAGCCATGACACGATTGCTTAGATAAATGGCGTCCATTTCCTCAAAAGTGCTATTGTCAATCACTGCTGATACAAAAGCATCCAGTAACTTCTTGGGCATAGATCTTCCTTTCTCTTGTTATCTTGTTAGTAAAGGGCTAGCATTGCTGTCAGCCCAAGTTCCTTTTCTGTGATTTAGTCCAGCACTCGGCTTCCGCCAGCTACTTCTGCAATGTAAAAGCTAGGGGTATAGCCGACGACTTCTTGATACTTGCGGCCAACATTTTCTTTGAAAGTGTCTACCGCATCCTTAGCAACTAAAGCAATGGCGCAGCCACCGAAGCCAGCTCCGGTCATACGAGCCCCAAGAACACCTTCTTGCTCCCAGGCTGTGTGAACCAAGGTGTCCAGCTCTAGACCAGTCACTTCATAGTCATGCTCCAATGAAACGTGAGACGCATTCATGAGACGGCCGAATTTGTCAAGATCGCCTGCCTGCAAAGCTGCCCGTGCTTGCAAAGTACGTTGATTTTCTAAAACAGCATGGCGAGCCCGTTTGAGACGATTTTCGTCCTCTATCAGATAACTATACTCATCAAAAGCCCATTCGTCCAACTCGCCCAAGGTTGCGATAAACAGCTCACGATTGAGTTCTTCAACAGCTTTTTCGCACTCCGCCCGACGCTCATTGTACTTAGAGTCCGCCAACTCACGTCGCTTGTTGGTATTCATAATCACTACGACATTGTCCTGGAGATCAAGCGGCACCAAATCATACTCAAGAGTATTTGTATCTAAGTAAATAGCCCGCTGGTCAGCTCCCATTCCAATAGCGAACTGGTCCATAATGCCAGAATTAACCCCGATAAATTCATTCTCAGTTAATTTACCGATTTTCACTAGGTCCAAACGTTCCAACTGCAAATCAAAGAGTTTCTCAGCAATGACACCCGTCAAAAGCTCTAGAGATGCAGAAGAAGACAAGCCCGACCCGTTGGGAATATTTCCATAAACATAGATATCCATGCCTCGGTCAATCTTATGACCCGCCTCCTGCAGAAAATGCAGAACTCCTTTCGGATAGTTGGTCCAGTTATGCTCAGGCTCAAAGTGCAGGTTTTCCAGTGGCACTTCAATAATCCCTTTTTCTTCAAAATTCCCTGAGAAGAATCGCAAGAACTGGTCGTCCCGCTTGCGAGCCGCTCCATAAGTTCCTAGAGAAATTGCTGCAGGAAAGACATGGCCGCCATTGTAGTCGGTATGCTCACCAATCAGATTGATCCGACCAGGTGAAAAGAATGTGTGATCCGCTTCTACTCCAAAAACTTTGGCAAAATCTGCGCGGATTTGCTCTACTGAAATGACATTTGACATAAGCTATACTCCTTTAAAATAAATGTCCGATATTGTAATCGTTTTCTTGATTTTATTATAACTATTTTCGAGTAAAACTTCAATAAATTTAGTAAAATTTTACTAATTTCATAGGTAGATTTTTTGTAAAAATCCAAACAGTAATCTGTCTGGATTATTTTATAAGGAGCAATAGATTAGAAAATATTGTCTTCCGTCTCAGCATCAAAGTAATGCGCCTTGTTTAGGTCGAAGCCAAGTTTAATACTGCTTCCAGTATTCATATGATCACGTGCATCAACTTTGGCAACAAACTCACTGCCACCAACAGTACAGTAGAGGTGAGACTCCGCTCCAAGCAACTCAGAAACAGAAATCTTCGCAGTTAGAACCGACTCAGGGAAGGTTTCCAGAAAGGCTGGTTCCATGTTGATATCTTCCGGACGAATACCAAAAATCAACTTATTGCCTTCATAGCCCTTCTCCCGCAACCCCTTAAGATTGCCCTCTGGGACTTGGAGACTGAAGTCTCTGTTTGGTCCGATAAGACGACCATCTTCCAGTGTCACTTCAAAGAAGTTCATAGCTGGGCTGCCAATGAAGCCGGCAACAAACTTATTTGCCGGATGTTTATAGACTTCCTGCGGCGTACCAATCTGTTCCACTCGACCAATCGTTCCAGTTCCAGCAGGATTCTTGGTCGCTGACATGATAACGATCCGATCCGCCAAGGTCATAGCTTCAGTCTGGTCGTGCGTTACGTAGATAGTTGTTGCCCCGATACGGCGGTGAATCTTGGCAATCTCCGCCCGCATAGAAACACGCAGCTTAGCATCCAAGTTAGACAGTGGCTCATCCATAAGGAAAACCTTTGCATCCCGAACGATAGCGCGTCCCATTGCTACCCGCTGACGCTGACCACCAGACAAATCAGCTGGCTTGCGTTGCAAGAATTCCTTCAAGCCTAGGATTTCTGCTGCTTCGTTCACCCGTTTGTCAATATCTTCCTTGCTGTACTTGCGCAGCTTGAGACCGAAAGCCATGTTGTCGTAGACAGTCATGTGTGGATAAAGGGCATAGTTCTGGAAGACCATGGCGATGTCGCGGTCTTTTGGTGCTACATCATTGACCACTGTACCGTCAATAGAGGCAGTTCCTTCTGTAATATCCTCTAAACCTGCAATCATACGCAGCGTAGTTGATTTTCCGCAACCAGAAGGACCGACAAAGACGATAAATTCTTTGTCCTTGATATCTAGATTGAAGTCTTCCACTGAATAGTGATCGCTGTTGGGATATTTTTTATAAATACTTTTCAGATTTAATTCTACCATTCTTCTTCTCTTTTCTTATCTCTATTCAAAAGTAATAGCTTGACCATTTTCACTCGCGCTATATGTCAATTCTTTGAGGTTGATAACTACTTGAGCAGTGACTGACTTATCTGCATTGCTACGGACAATCCGGAGGCTATTTTCATCCAATAGATTCACTTCAATAGTGCCATCTAGATCAAAGGCAGCAGACTGGTTGCGGTAACTGAAAATCTTGAGCAAGGCTTGCACAACTGGACGCTTGACTTCTTCAGCAATCTCCTCATTACTGTAATAATGACGGTTGATATTGCGGCCTTCCTTAGTGTTTTCTAGCAGTTCAAGGTCATTTTTCCCAGCTAAGAAACCAACATAATAGACCTGTGGAATCCCTGGAGCAAAAGCCTGAATCAGACGGCTAATGAAGTACTTCTTGTCGTCATCGCCCAAGGCTGAGTAGTAAGTCGAGTTAATCTGGTAAATGTCCAGATTATTGTACTCAGCCGAGGAATACTTACGCTTGACATTGGCCCCGACCTTATATAGTTCATTGGTTGCAAAGTCAATTTCTTCATCAGTCAAAATATCCTTAACATCAACAACCCCAATACCATCGTGAGTATCCAGTGTTGTGAATTGCTTCATAGGACTCATTTCAAGCCACTTGACTAGACGTTCAGCTTTACCACTGTATAGAGAATAAAGAGTTACCATCGGCAGTGCAAAATCATAGACAAAGTAGCCATGCTCTGCAATCTTGAACTGGATAGAATAATGCTCATGAATTTCTGGTAAAATATCCGTCCCAAACTCAGCCGCTTGCTGCTGGACTTTTTCTAATATATCCCAGATTTCTGGCTCAACAAAGAAATCATTGGTATCTAACTTTTTGACTGCATAGGCAAATGCATCTAAACGAATCAGATCACAGCCATGCTCTGACAGTTGACGCAATGTTTTCTTGATGAAATCATTAGTTACCTGACTGCGAACATCTAAATCAATCTGCTCTTCACCAAAGGTGTTCCACAGATACTCGGTGCTTCCATCTGCAAAGACGATTTCTTGCTTAGGTGCACGATCCTTACGCTTATAAATCAAATCAACATCAGCTTGCGTCGGACGATTTTCCGGCCAAAACTTATCCCAGCTGAGAAAGAGGTCACGATACTCACTCTGATCCTTCTTTTCCTGAAAATCCTTATAATACTTGGACTGGCGTGAGATGTGGTTGATCATAAAGTCAAACATGAGATAATATTTCTCGCCCAGCTTTTCTACATCCTCCCAGTCACCAAAGGCTGAATCAACCTCTTCATAGTCTACTGGGGCGAATCCCCGGTCACCAGTTGATGGGAAGAAAGGGAGCAAATGCACTCCTCCAACAGCATCGCCAAAATGCTTTTCTAAATTGTCATATAAATCTTTTAAATTCTCCCCCAGGCTGTCTGAGTAAGTAATCAGCATGGTCTTATTTTGAATAGCCATAGTCTTCTCCTCTAAAATCTTGTCTTATATACTCTTTCCCGTGCGCTGAATGGAAAACGCCCTAAGCTCTGTGCGAAAAAGATGAATCTTCCAAGAAGCTGAAGCTTCATTTTCAGATTCCCTATTTTTCCACAGCCGTTACTAATTCAGTAGTTTACGGACTTTGTATCTTGAGCTTACTTCACTGCCCCGTTGCTCATTCCAGCAATAATGTTGCGCTGGAAGATGAGATAAACGATAGTAATGGTGATAATCCCAACAACATAAGAAGCAAAGCTAGGTCCATAATCATTAAAGTATTGACCTGTGTAGTTATATTGGAAGAGTGGAAGAGTCCACATCTTGGAGTCTTTATTGAGTACCAAGAGAGGAAGCATGAAGTCATTCCAGAACCAGAGGGCATTGATAATCATGGTTGTAGCATGCATGGGTTTCATCATAGGAAAGATAATCTTGAAATAAGTAGTAAACTTTCCAGCACCGTCAATTTCTGCTGCTTCATCCAGACTGTCTGGAATGGAAATCTTAATGTAGCCTACATAGAGAAAGAGAGTCTGTGGAACAGCGTAAGCCAGATAGAGGATAATTAATCCCCAAGTGTTGGCTAGTCCTAGCTTACTCATCATAACTGTAATAGGGATCATGATAACTTGAAAAGGAACGAAAATTCCTAAAATCAAGAGAGTATACATAATACCAAAAGCTTTTCTCTTAGACATATTACGAGCGATAGAGTAAGCAGCCATTGGAATAAAAATCATGACAACAGCCAAAGATAGAACCGTTATTACAATCGAATTCCAATAGTAGCCTCCGATACCATCAGCCAAAAGGCGTTGAAAATTTTCTAAGGTCGGTTGAGTCGGAAATCCGAAAAAATTATTAACGATGTCTTTGGTAGACTTAAAGGAACTGAATATCGTTGCTAAGAGTGGAATTAAAATGATAATAGACCCCAGTGTTAGCAAGATATATTTACTAAAATTAGCTTTTCTTTCTGCATTTTTCATCGGGCTTCTCCTCTTAGATTTCAAATTTCTTAGATACTCTCAACTGGATAATAGAAATAACCGCAATCAAGAGAAACAAGATAACAGCAATGGCATTGGCATAACCAAATTGATTGCTCTTAAAAGCATAGTTGTATACCAGAAGTCCTAGAGAGGTGGTCGCATTATTCGGACCGCCGCCTGTCATGGCAAAGACCTGGTCAAACGCTGTCAAACCACCTTTTAGAGCCAAGATAAAGACCATGGAAACGCTTGGTAGGAGATAAGGAAGTTCCACCTTCCAAAAGATTTGTTTGCTGCTAGCTCCATCAATTCGAGCTGCTTCTGTAATCTCAGTCGGGATAGACTGAAGACCAGCTAAGAAGATAATAATGGGCATGGCTACCCCTTGCCAAAGTAAGACGAAGATTGCTGCAAAGATTGCACCGCCATTCGTTCCTAGAAGACTGGTTTTAAGAAATTCAATTCCTAAGGAATTCCCTATAGCTGGCAATCCGTAGTTGAAAAGTTGCTTAAAGATGAGAGCCACAGTCAATCCAGATAGAACAGCAGGGAAGAAAAACCAAGCTCGGAAGAAAGTTTTCCCCTTTATCTTCGAGTTGAGAGCTCGTGCTATCCAGATTCCCAGCATAATCTCACCAACCACCATACAAATAGTAATGATAAAAGTAAAGCCTATCGCGTTCATAAACTTGGGATCGCTCATGAGGAGCATAAAGTTATTGAGTCCAACAAACTTATAATTATAGGTCAAACCAGTCCAGTTTGTCAGGCTGTAGAAGGCACCCTGAAACATGGGCACATAAAAGAATACAGCCTGTAGTACAAGGGGAACTAGGACAAAGAGCCAACCCCAATATTTCTCAATCAATTTTTTCATAGTAGATCTACTCCTACTCTACGTCTGCTTTCATCGGATTGAAGAAGGCATTTAGTGCTTTCGCCATATCCTCTTTGTTTCCAGTTGTAATATAGTTCCCAGTCAAGGTATAAAAATCACTTTCACTGGTCCAGTCTTGAGCTAGCCAAACGAGATGTCGGTCTGTAAATGCTAGTTCAGCAAGACCAGCTAGCGGTGCATCTGACCCAGCTTCCTTGACACCTTCAATAGCTGTTGGTGAGCCGTCCACGTCATAATATTTCTGCATAACTTCTGGACGCGACATATATTCAACAAAGGCATTGGCTTCTTTCTTGTGCTTACTACTTGAAGAGATAGACCAAGCTAGGTCTCCTGCTCCAATGGTCAAGCTTTGTCCTTTTTGCTTTCCAGGGAAAGGGAAAGTTCCAACATTAAACTTAGGATCTTGCGCATTGATTGCTGTGATAGCCCAAGAGCCATTTGGAGTCATCAGGGCATCGCCTCTAGCGAAGGCACCGACAACATCAGTATAGCCTGCTCCCTGCCAGTTGGTTTGCATGGCACCTTTTTTGCGGAATAAATCTAACAGCCTGAAATCATCTTTAAGCACTGAATCTGAAGACTTTATGGCATTTGGCTTGGAAAAACGTAGGTAATCATTCGCTTCCTTGCCGCCACCTGTAGAAGTGGCAAGAGCTAACTGATGATAACCATTCAAGGTCCAAGTATCTGCTCCTGCAATGGCAAAAGGCGTTTCCCCTTTTGCTATAATCGTATCAACTAATTCTTCAAATTCCTCCCAAGTCTCTGGAACTTTCAATCCCAGTTCTTTAAATTTATCTTTGTTGTAATAGATACCATAAGCATTAGCAGTATAAGGAATATTGTAAATTTTCCCGTCAATCGCATATTTATCTGCGTAATGATTCTTAACCCGCTTGAGATAATCTTTATTAGATAAATCTTCAAAGTACCCAGCCTTAGCCCATTCCTGTAATTCAATAGACTGGGGATAGATATTGACAACATCTGGGATATCTCCAGCCAGAACGCGAGTTTTGAGTACTTCACCAGCGTTAGGGACGTTTACCACTTTCACATGCACATTCGGATTTTCTTTTTCAAAGTCTTTGGCAATCTCACGAAGGGTATCAACCATTTCACCCTTCTGATTGAAATACTCAATCGTTACCTTACCATCTGTCGACTCCCCTTGGCTGCTGCAAGCTGACAGCCCCAAAAGGGACAGTCCTGTAATAGCAGCTAAGCTCATCTTTTTATACCATTTCATGGTCTAGCCTCCTTATTTTTTAATAAAATGCAACTGTCTGCTAAGATAATCTCCTTGCGGAAGATTCATAGTGATACCAGCATACATGAGTTCTGCACCTGAGTAAACTGCACCATTTCCCTGTAGCTCATAAAGCCCTTCTTCCTCTAAGTCTTTTAGTTTCAAGGTTGTTTCCATTGTTTCCACAACTGATAAGACTCGGACATATGTTACAATCGTTTGATCTTCATAGTTAAATTGAACCGCTGCTTCATTGGAGCCAACATCTGGATTGATTAGCCTATACTGACGTCCTAGCTGGACCACTGGCCGTAATTCTTTATACAACTTCACCTGGTCTGCAATCGCCGCTTTCTCTTCATCTGATAGACTAGTCAAATCAAGCTCATACCCCAAATTTCCCATCATAGCCACATGACCACGAGTTGGCAGCGGAGTAATTCGTCCCATCTGATGATTAGGCACTGCCGACACATGAGCACCCATTGAAATAGTCGGATAAAGATAAGAAGACCCATATTGGATTGGCAAACGAGCTATGGCATCGGTGTTGTCACTAGCCCAGACTTGAGGGAAATACCGCATCATACCAAGATCATTTCGTCCACCACCACCTGAGCAGGACTCAAAGAGAATATTCTCATATTTCTCTGTCAAATATTTTACAATTTCATAAAGCCCCAAGATATACTTATGCGACTGCATTTGGGTCGCCAGATAGTCAGTGCCATTCCCAAGATTGGTAATATTACGATTCATATCCCATTTTATGTAGTCAATATCGTGCTGACTTAATAACTGATCCAGTGTTTCTTTGATATATGCTACCACATCTGGATTAGCATAATCCAATACGAGTTGATTGCGAGAGTAAGTATGATCCCGATCAGGTACTTGAATAGCCCAGTCTGGATGTGCCCGATAAAGCTGACTGTCTACGGAAATCATTTCTGGCTCAACCCATAAACCAAATTGCAATCCTTTGCTATGAACTTCTGCTATGAGCTCTGTCAAACTGCCACCTAGCTTATCTTCATTGACAAACCAGTCGCCCAGAGCTCGATTGTCATCAAAACGGTTGCCAAACCAGCCATCATCGAGAACAAAGAGCTCAATACCAACTTTCTGTGCCTCATCTGCTAACTCTAGCAACTTCTCTTTTTTGAAATCAAAGTAAGTTGCTTCCCAGTTATTGATTAAAATTGGCCGCTCTCGCTTCGCAAAAGCTTTAGGAATGATATGCTCTTGAACAAAAGCTTGGCTCTCATGACTAAGACCAGTCAAACCCTGAGCCGAATAATTCAACAGAGCAACAGGACTATAGAAAGTTTGCCCCGCTTCCAGTTTCCAAGCAAAGTTATCTTCATTGATACCGATACCTAGCCGCACTTCATTCAACTGATTTTGCTGAATCCAAGCTTCAAAGTTTCCGCTATAAAGGAGCTGAATTGTCCAAACTTGACCAGCCTCTTCCGTCGTTTCACTATCACAAAGGATAAGGCTTGGAGTCTGCGCGTGACCAGAAGCTCCTCGGTTGGAAGCTATTTTGAAAATTCCCTGTTCTAGCTTGTGACGACGAACTGTTTTTTCCCTAGCATAAGCTCCCTGTAAACTAATCACATCATAAGCACCTGCTGGCAAATCTGTCATTAAGCTCAAGTTCTTATGTATGACTGCTGTCTCTCTACCGATATTTTCCAGCTTAGTAAAGGTTGCAATGGTATTGCTATCCTCAAAAGCTGTGTAATAGAGAGTGAGGCGTAAGTGAGCTACTGTATCCTCTAAAATAAAGGCCAGTGTTTCTGCATCTTCTGTACTGTGAGGGCTAGGCAGTCCTGGAACTTCCAAACCTCCCTTAATCAGCTGACTTTCAACAAACCGAAAATCTGTTACTTCATTATTAGCATGTTGGACTTGCAGAGAAGGTTGCCGGAAGTCTCCTAAACCATGCTGACCCAAAACCTGTCGCTGAGTATCTAAGCTAAAACTCCGCTCATTCGACCTCGGATTACCAGAAAATGCATGGTCTCGCTCAAATACTGTATTGGAAAAATGATAGGATTCAATTTTTCTGCCTAAGTGTTTAAGCAAAAGGTAGCCATCCCTTTCCTCAATTATAAGACTGGAATTTTTTGTATTGATGTAGAATAGATGCTTGTCTATTTTGATAGCCATTTCTGAACCTCCATATTTACTAATATTTTACTTTTTGAAATCGCTTCCTAAAATAGAATTATGTTAGGGAAATATGGTAAAATGTTAGGTAACAATAAAAAAATACAATACTATTTCTAATGTACGGAGATGTAAAAAGTATGCTTATATTTTCTGAATACCAGACGGGAACAATTGATTTATTATTAGACTTTTACGGCTATGAGGATTGCCAGCCGAACTATTCTTTCGGGCCTGCTATTCGTGACGGTTTCGTCCTTCATTTTATTACAAAAGGCAAAGGTGTCTTTCACTATAAAGGAGAACAAATTTTCCTGAAAGCTGGTGATTTATTCCTACTAAAACCAAACGAACTAACTTACTATAAAGCAGATTTTGAAGATCCTTGGTCCTATTATTGGCTCGGAATTAGTGGAACAAAGGTTTCGGATTATTTTAACTTATCAGAAATTGGCAAAACAGGATTTCTAAGAAATTCAAGTACTACTCCTACTGGTAGTTTGGGAAAGTTTATTATAGATATTATTCAAGAAGCTGAACATTCCCAATCTACCATGTTAAGTCATTTACAACTTCTCGCCATGCTCTATGAACTACTATTTAAACTAGGGAAACTCGCACCAAACCAACAGCTCCTGAAACAACAAAATTCCACTTATCAGTTGTATATAGATACCAAACGTATTCTAGAAACTCGCTATCCGCTTGAACAACTGAGCATTCAAGGTATTGCTAATGAACTAAATGTCAATCGCAGCTATTTGACAACCATTTTTAAAGAATACAATGGACTCTCTCCCAAAGAGTATCTGCATTATATACGGATGCATCGAGCTAAACAACTCCTCGAAAGCACCCGTGAGCCTATCCAATTTATCGCCTATTCTGTCGGTTTCTCAGATCCCCTTTACTTTTCAAAGGCTTTTAAAAAATATTTTGGCTTTTCACCCAGCTCATTTCGAGAACAAAGTTAAGTTTTACTAAACTTAACTTTGATATTTACTATTTTTTGAGTTATAATTTATGTAGACAGTAAATTAAAAAGGACCAAATCAAATGGCTACGATTAAGGATATTGCCCAAGCTGCTGGGGTCTCTCCCGCTACGGTCTCTCGCGTACTCAACTACGACCCTGCCATGTCGGTCAGTGATCGCACTCGAAAAAAGATTTTTGACATTGCTGAGCAGCTAAACTATAAAAAATCAAGAAAAACTAAGCCAAACAGGACTCAAGCCTACCGTATCGGGCTTATCGAATGGTACACCGAGCAGGAAGAGCTTGATGACCTCTACTACTACTCTATTCGCTTGGGTATTGAAAAAAAAGCCCAAGAATTGGGCTATGAGATTCTCAGAGTGTTTCAAAATGATTCTCTTGAGCAATTGAAAGACATTGATGGCTTGATTGCTATCGGCAAATTTAGCCCAGTTCAAATTCAGCAGCTGGAGCAGTATAGCAACCACTTAGTTTTTGTCGACAGTGATACGCTCAATGCAGGCCACAGCTGTGTAACGGTTGATTTTGAGAATGCTGTACAGAAAGTTCTTCAGCACTTCATAGCCTCTGGTTTTGAACAGATTGGCATGATTGCCGGGCAAGAAAGAACCTCTGACCAGACTAGCATCATCAGTGACCCTCGTCTGGCGAGCTTTCAGCGGTATCTATCTGACAAAGGAATCTTTCAACCTGACTTTGTTAAAGTGGGCAATTTTTCTTCGGAATCAGGCTATCAGATGATGACTGAGCTTCTTAGCGAGTACAAAAACCAGCTGCCACCCGCCTTCTTCATCTCTAGCGATGCTTTGGCTATCGGTGCCTTAAGGGCTCTGCAAGAACACGGAATCCAGGTTCCCCAAGATGTCAGCATCATTTCATTTAATGATACCTCTATTGCTAAGTACATCTATCCAAGTCTCAGTACGGTCACCGTTTTTACAGAAGAAATGGGCAAGCAGGCTCTGCATATTCTGGATCAAAGTTTAGCATCCGAAGAGAAATCCATTCCCTATATGGTCAAACTTTCTACCAAGCTGACCATTCGAGAAAGCAGTATCTAACAGAAAAAGAACGAATGAAAACCTACGAAAAATTATTTACCATTCTCAGCCAAGCTGACGATTATGTTAACGGAGAAAGCCTGGCTCAGACATTAGGCATTTCCAGAACCTCCATTTGGAAGGCCATTCAGCGCTTGGAAAAAGAAGGGGTGCAGATTGATTCTGTTAAAAATCGTGGCTATAAGCTTAAAACAGGAGATTTACTGATTCCAGACCTGATTGAGCAAGAGGCACCTATCAAGGTTTCCTTCAACCCCAACTGCCAATCTACTCAGATGGATGCAAAAGCAGGTATGGAAGCGGGTGGTGAGGCAAACACCCTCTATCTGGCTGCTGCTCAATCAGCCGGCCGCGGCCGCTTCGGACGATCCTTTTTCTGTCCCAATCAAGGTGGCTTTTATATGTCCCTCCATCTCAAGCCCAACCTGCCTTTTGAGCAAATTCCTTCCTATACCATTCTGACAGCAGGGGCTATTTATAAGGCAGTCAAAAATTTGACCCTCATGGATGTGGACATCAAGTGGGTCAATGATATCTACTACAAAAATAAGAAAATTGCTGGCATTTTGACCGAAGCCACTACTTCAATCGAAACTGGCCTCGTCACAGATGTCATTATCGGAGTTGGTTTTAATTTTTGCATTAGTGACTTCCCCAAGGAACTGCAAAATAAGGCTGGATCGCTCTTTAGCGCCCCAGCTCCCATCACCAGAAATGAATTGATTGCAGAAATTTGGACCTGCTTCTACGAAAGTGACCCAGAGGAGCTCATTTACCTTTACAAGAAGCAATCCCTAGTTCTAGGCCGACAAGTGAGCTTCCATCAAAACAATCAAACCTATAAGGGGATCGCCCGTGACATCTCAGACAGTGGCCAACTCCTAGTCCAGTTGGGGAACGGACAGGAAATCTGGCTCAACAGCGGGGAAGTTTCCCTCATCAGCTGGTAAAGGCAAAATGGAAGCAACTGCTTAGCTAGCACCTTTCAGAAGATAAGAAAAATGGCTCCTTGTCACCTACTGTGGTGACAAGGAGCCATTTATTTCACTTTGAACATTTACTTATTCTTCAAATGTTTATCAATTTCATCCACAATCCGCCCCATGACATAGCTAATTTGCAGATTGCGCCCAATCAGAAAGGCCCAGAAAATAGCCATCAGGTAATGTTCAGACATGATTGCTTCGTTAAAAAAATAAGTTTCTAGGGCTGTAAAAGCCGCCATTACAATAAATTGTCGTCTATTCATAATTCTATTATAGCATGAAAAACAGCAAAAATCTAAATTCAGTCATCCTGTACAGTGATTTTCTCTGCTAAGAAATCAAATCCCTCAGGAATCCAGCTTTCTTCCTGCTTTTCAGCTGCTTCTGCTTTATTGCTACGACTTCTAGCTGAAAATTCTGCCCGTATCTGAGTCCAATCTTCCAGAGAAATGGCCAGAATATCTGGTGAAAACCCAGCAGCATTGCTGAGCAGATTCCCAAACATGGTATTGAGATTTTCTCTTTTCATGGTCTGCTCAGCATTAAAATTAGATTCAAAAGCCAAAATAGCATGGTTTTCGTTGGCCGCTACCGGCTGCGAACCAATGAGCAGAGCCTTGTCCGCGCCTGCCAGACTCTCGATAATTTCTCCCCAAGCATTTTGCAGCTTGGTCAAATTACCACGAGCCAATTCAGGATTTTCCACCGCTTCTTCCAAGATGGCATTGACCTTATTACGGTCCACCCGATAAGTCTTGGATTTCTGAGGTCGTACTTCTGCTCTTTTAACTGCTGGAGCTGGCTGACTGCCGACGTTGGCTAATTGCTGCTTGAGCTGCTGGATTTCCTGCTTGAGCTTCCCCAATTCTTCTGCCAAGTTGTCAGGAATCTCATCCAAGCCTATTTTTTCCTCGGCCAGCCGAATGGTCATCATCTCCGTATAAATCTTAGGTTGCAGGCTGTTTTTGATGTCTACCAGACTCTTGGTCGCCATCTCAATCATGGCAAAGAGAGTCTCCTGCGGTATCTTGAGATTTTCCAGAAAAAGCTCGCTGGCATGAGTATTCTCCCCGCCAGTTTTGACAATGAGCAAATCACGCAGATATTGCAGGAGGTCCGTCACGAAGCGAGCCATGTTTTTGCCACTGTCAAAAATCAGATTGAGATTATCCAAGGCTGCAACTGCATCATGAGCAATCAAGGCAGCCACATAGGCATCCAAGGCTCCCAAGCTGATAGAGCCTGTGATTTCCTCAGCAATGTCCGTAGTCAAACGATTTTCCTGAGTCAAGCTAAGAGCCTGATCAAGAATAGAAAGGGCATCTCGCATACCGCCTTCAGCTCGACGGGCAATAATCTGCACACCTTCCTGCTCAAAATCAATCCCTTCCTGCTCCAAAATCCACTCAATATGACCAATAATGTCCTGTGTCTTGATAGACTTAAACTCAAAACGCTGGACGCGGGAAAGAATGGTCGCTGGAATCTTATGCAACTCTGTCGTCGCTAGGATAAAGACTACGTTTTCTGTCGGTTCTTCCAAGGTCTTGAGCAAGGCGTTAAAAGCCCCTGTCGAGAGCATGTGCACCTCGTCAATGATATAGACCTTGTGCTTGGCGAGACTAGGTGCATAGGTAGACTTGTCTCGAATATCACGAATCTCATCAACTCCATTATTAGAGGCCGCGTCAATTTCGATGACGTCTTCAAGGCTCCCCTCAGTGATAGCCTGACAGATATAGCAGTCATTGCAAGGCTCACCGTCCTTTTGATTAGGACAGTTCATAGCCTTAGCAAAAATCTTGGCAACACTGGTTTTCCCTGTTCCACGCGGGCCAGAAAAGAGATAAGCATGGCTGATTTTCCCTTGCTCCACAGCCTGCCGCAGGGTGGTGGCCACTACTTGCTGACCCACCAGCTGACCAAAGGTCTGACTGCGGTATTTCCGATATAAAGCTTGATACATTAGGCTTTTTCTCCAAACATTTCAAAATTCCAAGTCGTTTTTTCAAGCAAAATCTGGACGAACCTTTCCAGATATTCTTGATCTACCTTATCATAATCACCCGTCAAGGCTGAGTCCAAATCCAGCACTCCCAGAAGGCGACCGTCTTTTATCATCGGCAGTACAATCTCACTCTTAGCCCTGCTATCACAGGAGATATAGTTGGCATGCTGGGTGACGTCATCCACAATGATCGTCTGCTCTTTCTCAGCTGACTCCCCGCAGACTCCCTTACCTAATGCAATGTGGACACAAGAAACGCCCCCTTGAAAGGGCCCCAAAATCAGCTCGCACCCATCAAAAAGATAGAAACCAGTAAAAACAGAATTAGGCAGGGCTTGATTGAGCAGGGCGCTAGCATTCGACAGATTTGCCAAGGCATTGGTCTCACCATCCAGCAAGGCTTCCAACTGATCTAGCAACAGTTGATAATTTGAAATTTTATCTTTTGTGTTCATAAAGTCTATTATATCAAAAAGCCGGTCTTTCAACCAAGCTTTTCTTTAATTTTGTTATTCAAAAATTCATCAATCAGTCTATTGACAATATCGGGTTGGTCGGTATTAGAATTATGTCCCGCCTTATCAATCCATTTAACAGACTTTCCAGTATTTCTTTCATAGGCCTTCAAATATCGTATGCAAGACCCTGCACGATCTTCTTTTCCACATATAACCAATTGTGGACATTTTACTTCATAAGATAGATTCTTCTCTACTGCTTCTGAAAATATCTTATATCCGTATCCCGCAAGACGAGCATACCTTTCTTGATTGCCATCATAAACCATCATCATATCATACATCAGTTTTCTTCCATAATCTGTTGTTGATACGCTTTTAGGCCCAGATTTCAAAAGAGATTTCCATGGATAGATTCTATAAATTGCCTCCATATTTTTTGAGAGCCACAACTCCATAGCTGTATAATACTTCCGTTGCATGGAAGGTGAATCAATCGTAACAAGGCCTTTTAATTTCTCAGGAAAAAGTTGAGCATAAACCTGTCCTACATATCCTCCCATTGACTGACCAATTAGTATTGGATTCTCTATTCTCTCTTTGACAAATATTCCATCTAGCCATTTCGCCATATCAAACAAGCTAAAATTGAGCTTAAAAGGATAAGATGACGCGTGGCCTGGAGCATCCCACACCAGGACTCTATATTTGTCTTTAAAATACTCTATTTGTTTGTCAAATAATCTATGGTCAGCTGTAAGTCCAGGTAAAAAGATAAGAGCACTTTTCGCTGATGCATCCATATCATTTGTCCAATAGTGAATGACTCCACTTGATGTTTCGTATGTCTTTTCAATCAAAATACTACACCCGCATTCTTATTTATTTTCCTCCAAAACCCGCACTTCTTCACCCTCCACAAGCACAGCTTGGCTATTATTGATTGGCAGCAGGTTGAGCTTGTCTCCGTAAGTATCTAGAATTGCCTGAGTGCTTTCGGCAAATGGTTCTTCGCCTACATGAGGAAGGACATAAAAATCCACCTCGTTTAGTGCCGCTGTATCAGACAGTTCACCTGCCACTCCCTTATCATCCATGAGCTTGCTGTAGTCAATATCCTCAGCTGTGATGATAGCGCCAGCGGATTCGCCTACATAGACCATCCCATCTGCAATCTGCTCCCGTATCAAACTGAGCAAATGCTTCTTTTTCAATTCCTGCAAAAGATAGAAGCTATTGCCACCCGCAATATAAAGGAGTTTGCTTTGAAAAATTTTGGCCTGAGCCGTTTCTCTATCACAAAATGAAATATCCAAGACCTCTACTTGAAATCCCAAGTTCGCAAAGGACTGCAGTGCTTCGTCAATATAACCCCTGTACTCTTCTACATTTCCAGCCGTCGGGATAAAAAGTACTTGTTTTCCCAATTGCTTTTCAGACGCATATTGTCTGAACAAGTCCCTGACTCCCGCAAAATATGAACATAAAAATAATTGTTTCATGAGACACCTTCTTTATTTTTCCTATTTTGCAAATAATCTAGCAATTTGATTTAAAGAGTCATTTCTTACAAATCTAGTCTGAAATCGCCTAACAGTGATACAAATTGTAAGTTTCTACGAAGTGTGACACCCAAAAAATATCTTGTAGGAAGTCTTTTGCTCTCACTTTAATATAATTTCCTGCACACGAGACCGCAAATTTGGCACAATCTGCTCCGCAAACCAAGGATTTTTAGCCATCCAGATTTGATTGCGAGGAGATGGATGTACCAAAGGGAAAAATTCCGGCAGGTAGTCTTGATAATGTTGGACAGTCTCGGTCAGCTTAACAATGCCTTTTTGTTGCAGATAGTATTTCTGCGCATACTGACCAATCAAAATTGTCAGCTCAATATCTGGTAAAAGCTCTAAAATCGGCTGATGCCACTTTTCAGCAAAGCCCTTACGAGGCGGTAAATCTCCAGACTTTCCATATCCTGGGAAATAAAAATCCATAGGAAGCACTGCAAAATAGCCTGAATTGTAAAAAGTCTCTTCATCAACACCCAGCCATTCTCTCAATCGGTCTCCACTCTTGTCCTTCCAGTAAAGCCCCGCCTGCTGGGTTTTAAGACCTGGTGCCTGACCGACAATGTTAATTCGAGCTTTCTTAGGCGCCGCAAAAAGCGGCTTGATACCCTGCTCTGTATATTTCTGATTTTCTGGATCAGCCATGATGGCCTTGGCAATGTCCTCTATTGTTTGCATGACAGCTCCTTGCAAAGAAACTCATCCAGCAAGGCCAAACGAGTTCTTCTTTTTTATTTGATTAGCTCGTAGATAGCCTCCGCGTAAATGGCCGCAGCACGGAAAAGGTCTTCTACATCAGTAAATTCGTTGGCTTGGTGCATGGTGTTGACATAGTCTGGGAACATAGCACCGAAAGCCACACCGCGCTTCAAAAGACGGCCAAAGGTTCCGCCACCGATGACTTGCTCATGTCCTTTGAGACCTGTTTGTTTTTCGTAAACACTCAAAAGAGTTGCTACCAATTCATCATCTGCTGGGACATAGTGCGGAGTGTGTCCATGCTCAGATAGGCTCACTGATACGACACCAGCAACTTTTTCAAGATCAGCCTGAATCGTTTTTGGATCAGTTCCTTGTGGGTAACGAATATTAAGAGCAATGGTATTGTCATCCTTAGCACTATCGAAATCGAAAACACCTGCGTTCATACTGAGAGCGCCCATTTTAGCATCTGTATAAGCAATTCCTAACTTCTCGCCAGCGAAATCGTTGTGCAGAACTTGTGCTGCCACTTCCAGATAAGCTTTGGCATCTCCTGCAAAGTCAAATTGGTTGAGGAAGAGAGCCAAGTAGGTTGCTCCGTTGATACCATCCTCTGGTGTAGAACCGTGAGCAGACTTCCCAATAACCGTCACTTCAAGAGCGTCGCCATTTGCTTTCAGACTAGCTGAAAGCTTGTGGCCAGCCGCAAACTCTTGCAATTTCTCATCCAATTCAGCTGCATCAACTGGTGACGTAAAAATAGCTGTTGCTGATTCAGGTACCATATTCTCGCGAAGTCCGCCAGTGAAGCTCTTGAGTTTAAAGCTGCCATCATTACTGTTACCAAAGTGGAGATATTCTGTGATATTACCTTTTTCTCCGTTAATAATTGGGAATTCCGCGTCTGGCGAGAAACCAAAGTCTGGCTCAGGCAGGCCTACATGTTTGAAATAATAGTCCATGTCTTGCCAACCTGATTCCTCATCTGTCCCCACCACAAAGCGCACGCGCTTAGATACTGGCAATCCCAAGTCTTTGATGATTTTCAAACCATAGTAACAAGCCATGGTTGGTCCTTTGTCATCAGACGATCCACGCGCATAAAGCTTGCCATCAATGATTTCAGGTTTATAAGGATCTGTATTCCAGCCACTTCCAGCTGGCACCACATCCATGTGAGCAAAAATTCCTAATTCTTCTTCTCCCTCGCCAAAAGTAAAGTGCCCGGCATAATTGTCCACATTCTTCGTTTTATAGCCATCGCGTTCAGCGATTTCTAAAAATTTATGTAGGGCTTGAACAGGACCGGGCCCAAAAGGATTTTCCTTATCTGCCTTTGAATCGTCCCGCTCTGAGTTAATTTCCAAAAGGCTGAACAAGTCAGTCAAGAGGGCTTCTCTGCGTTTTTCAACTTCTACTTTAAAATCAATTGTCATTATTTCACCTCAATACATCATTCGATTTAAAACAAACTATCTATCGAATTAAATCGTAAATCCTAAAAATAGAATTTTATCAACGTTTCTCAATAATCTCATCGACTGGCAAACGATAGCTAGGCTCTAACTTATCGTCTGTATAGCCAACAGTAATCAAGAGCTCTGGACGGAAACGCTCGTCAATCTCCAAAACCTCATTGACTTTGGATTTGTCGAAACCTAAAATGATATTGGATCCGATACCTTGGTCAGTCAGAGCTAGGACAAGATTCATGGCCACCAGACCAGCATTAAGTGCTAAATAATCACTCTTTTGCTGATCATTGTAGCGAGCAAACTCAGCTGGTAAATTCTGCATGTAAAATTGGAGCTGCTCATCTGAGAAATTCCTCACTCCAGCTACGCGCGCAATCTTACGAGCTCGCTTTGTCAAATCTGTATCCGTAAAGAGGGCAATGGTTACTGGTGCTTCCTTAATCTGGTCCACATTACCACCGAAAGCTGTCTCGGCTAAAGCCTGATTGCGTTCCCGCACGACAACGAACTTCCAAGGCTGACTATTGTGAGCACTGGGGGCCAAAGTCGCAATCTCAATCGCAGTCCGCACATCCCTTGGATCTACGGGTTTATCGTTAAAATGCTTAGTCGCATGACGTTTTTTATTTAACTCAAGAAATTTCATAGTAACTTCCTTTTCTAAATCTACTAGCTTCATTTTATCACATTTTGTAAGAGTTTGCAGGGATTTTCCATGGAAAGGAACCTGACTAAAAAAGTGTTAGGAATGTTTTCAGTAGCTATTCTCTATTTTTACAGATTTCTCTAAATAAGAAAACACTCAGGAACTTGTACATTCAAACTTTTCTCTCAAAGTGTCCTTTCTTTGCTTCTCTTTTTAAATTTTAGCATAGAAAAAGCAGGTGATAGCTCACCTACTTTGTTGATATTATTGTCCAGATGTGAGAGGAGCAAGAGCTTTATAAGCCCCTTCAATCGCTTTCTTCATGGTATCACGTCCTGTTTTCAACTGTTGAACAAATAGGGCACGACTTTGTTCTGGAAGTTCTGCGTCGTCTGAGCCAACACTTGAAAGCGTGTCATTAAATGCCTTTCTAGAAGCTTCCATAGACTGAATTGCAGGTTCTACTTGTTGATTGTAAGCTTCTTTCCCAGCCTCTGGAACTTTCTTCCCGATTTCAGTAATGTATTTTTGGTAGTTATCAATCAGCTTCCCAAAGAGAGCTTTCATATCGCCAATTGTCTTTGCATTGTCGATTTCTTCGTCAGTCAAGAGAACAATTTCTGACAGTTCTGCATCTGAACTAGCCGTTTTTGATGAAGTTTCAGAGCCACTTGATTGATTCTCTGAAGTAGATTTTTTTTCTACCGAGCTTGAAGCTTTACCAGAAGATTCTGAAGCTGTTTTTCCTGAGCATGCTGCTAAAGTGATAACTGATAAAAGCGCTACACTAGCTGTAATAATTTTTTTCATTATTGCCTCCTGTAAATAAAGAATACATATATTATAATACAATATTATTTTATTGTCAAATCATAGCTGAAGCACGTTTGTGGCAAGCCAGCCAAATTCCCTTTTCAAGTTCTGCTACCTCTTTTCTACAGAATAGTAATGCAGGGCCATTCCAAATGCAGATACAATACCAACGTCCGAGATAGAAGCTTGCAAAAAGGAGATGTAAACTTTGATTTCTCATATCTAACATGATACTTCTCCAGTCTATTATCATCCAACAACTTCATTAGTATGACTAGATGATTTAGCTACTCTAGCCTTCTTTTTCACCTTTCCTTCTTTCAGGGGATTAATCGTCATTTTCTCCAAAAAATTTTCTCACATCCTCAGTGTAACCGTACTTGTCATTCAAGTAAACCAACAATTCTCGGTTATGGCCTTGGTAGTTATCTTCACGTCGTAATTCTTCATACATTTCGATAAAAGGGAGAGCTTTTTCTTTGGCCAATTCTAACTCTGCTTCGTAGTCATAGGCGACTTTTCGGAATTGGATATTTACCAGTTCCCCGTCTTCAACTTCAATCAAGGCATACTGGGCACGGTGATTTTTCAAAGCCTGCCAATCAAAATAGGGCATCCCAATCGAACCTGGATTGATGATTTGTTGCCCTTGGCTACCATAGCGAAGCAACTGCTTGTGGACATGACCATAAACTGCCACATCAGTCTCCTCATCAAGTAGCTGGTCAAATTTGTCCGTATCATTATCAACCAGTAAGTCAGCACCATAGTTTTTGTCAGGCAAATTATGAGAGAGCGAAAAACGCAGGCCATCAATTTCTTTCTTCGCAACCATAGGCAGACTCCGCAGCCAAGCGATCTGATCAGGATCCATTCGCTCCATCAAATACTGCGTCATACGCAAGAGCTGGACTTCCTGTGGGTCTTCTAAGCCATATTGTCCATCTAAAGCCTCTAAGACACAATCATCCCAGTTTCCACGAACAGACGCCGTGATAGGAAGACCTTTTAACAAGGATAGCAAATCATTTCCCCCCGGACCAGGGAGAAAAATATCCCCCAAAAGCCAATATTCTGTTGCTTCCTGTCTTTTAGCATCTGACAGAACTGCCTGCAAGGCCGTGGTATTCCCATGTATATCAGATAGAATTGCGATTTTGTGGTTCATATATTTCCTCCTAGAATACCTCCATTATACCACAAAAGACCGCTTGCACGGTCTTAGTTTATATACTAACTATCCAATTCTGCTAAGGGTTCCGCCACTTCTAACAAGGGACGGGATGGCTCTGTTTGATTGAGTTTTGCCTGCACAGCTTCTGCCACCGCTCGCGGTACGCCCACTTCGACGATTTCATCGACACTGGCTTCCTTAATCTTGGTCAGAGATTTGAAATGCTTCATGAGATTTTGCTTACGTTTTGGCCCCAAGCCTTCGATACCATCGAGTTGTGATGAGAAGGAATTCTTAGACCGAAGCTGACGGTGGAAGGTAATGGCAAAGCGGTGCACCTCATCTTGGATGCGCTGGAGAAGGAAAAATTCCTGCGAATTACGAGATAATTCTACGACTTGCAGAGGATCACCAAAGAGCAATTCATGAGTCTGGTGCTTGTCATTTTTTTGTAGTCCAGCGATGGGAATATCCAGTCCCAACTGCTCCTGGATAACTTCTTTAGCGACATTGACCTGGCCCTGTCCACCATCAATGACAATCAGATCTGGTGGCGTCAGCCCGTCACGAATGACCCGACTATAGCGCCGCTTGATGACCTCTCGCATACTGGCGTAGTCGTCCGGCCCTACTACGGTCTTGATTTTGTATTTGCGGTAATCCTTCTTGCTAGGCTTACCATTGACAAAGACCACCATAGCTGAGACGGGACTGGTCCCCATGATGTTGGAGTTATCGAAAGACTCGATTCGAACTGGTGTCGGAATGTTAAGGAGCTTCCCTAGATTTTCTATAGCCCCCTGCGTTTTCTCAACGGATTTCTCCAAAAGGTCAAATTTCTGCTGGAGGCTGACCCGAGCATTCTTAATAGCCAGATTGACCAACTGTTTCTTTTCGCCTCGCTGAGGCTTGACTACTTTGGTATCCACCATGGCCCGAACAGCTTCTTCATCAATGTCTGATGGAATTAAGATTTCATTGGGCTTGAGGTGGGACTTTTCTTGGTAAAACTGGCCGATATAGGTCAGGAAGTCTTCGTCCGGATCATTGTAATAAGGGAAAAGATTGACATCACGCTCGATTAGTTTGCCCTGGCGGACAAAGAAGACTTGGACGCACATCCAGCCCTTGTCCACATAGTAACCAAAAACATCACGATTCTGTAAATCCTTGGCCATGACCCGCTGCTTGGTTCGCAAGGTTCCAATAGCTTGAATCAGGTCACGATATTCAGCTGCTCGCTCAAACTGCATAGCTGCAGCTGTTTTATTCATCTTATCACGGAGCTCATCGATAATCTTATCGTCCTGACCTTTGAGAAAGTCCGACACTTCCTGAGCCATATTCTTGAAATACTGGCTATCCCGCTTGCAAATCGTATGGGCTTCACATTGCCCCAAGTGATAATAAAAACAGACTTTTGCAGGTGGATTGGTACATTTTTTGAAAGTGAAAATTCGATCGAGCAAACGCTTGATTTCATTGGCTGCACCGACATTCGGATAAGGACCGAAGTAAAGACCGCCGTCCTTTTTGACTTGGCGCGTGATAATCAGGCGTGGATATGTCTCATTGGTAATCTTAATAAAAGGATAGGACTTATCGTCCTTGAGCATGATATTGTACTTGGGCTTATTTTCCTTGATTAGATTGATTTCTAGGAGCAAAGCCTCAATGTT
Source organism: Streptococcus sp. STC1396 (assembly GCF_058933875.1). Lineage (NCBI taxonomy): Bacteria > Bacillati > Bacillota > Bacilli > Lactobacillales > Streptococcaceae > Streptococcus > Streptococcus sp. STC1396. The sequence goes on from NZ_JBZYCU010000002.1 coordinate 49,787, forward strand.
GGACTCGGTGACAATAAACTCAAAATCCTCAATCTCGGAAACCAAGGCCTCCGTCTTGGTGTCGTGGCTGCCACGGAAATAAGAGCGAACCCGATTACGTAGATTCTTGGCTTTTCCGACATAGATAATGATACCGTTTTTGTCCTTGTGAATGTAACAGCCGGGACTGGTCGGTAGCAGTTCCAGCTTTGATTGGATTAGCTTGTTCATAGGTCTATTATAGCAAATTTTTTTAAAAACTTTCTTTTGAAAAATCTACTCTAAGAGGCTAAACATTACGAAAAAGAGGCTAGGACAATAATCGTCTCAACCTCATTTTTGTATCATAAAAGATTCAGATAGGCCTGGTAGCTAATTCCTACGATTTGAGATAGGCTACTAAAAACTCTACATTTTTTACCTTGTTTCGCACACCTGCTTCAATTTTAATTTATTTAATCACTTCCTGAGTCTTAGCATAGTTGGCTTCGACCGCTTCTTTTTCTGATTTCCACCAGTCTTGATTGTCCGTGTACCACTTGATGGTTTCTTTGAGACCCGCTTCAAAGTTAGTGAACTCAGGTTTCCAACCTAATTCATCACGAAGCTTGCTAGCATCAATGGCATAGCGAAGGTCGTGACCTGCACGATCGGTCACATGGTCATAAGCATCAGCTGGCTGCCCCATTTCCTTGAGAATCAGCTCCAGCACTTCCTTATTGTTCTTCTCACCATCAGCACCAATCAAGTAAGTTTCACCGATTTGACCTTTGGTCAGAATCGTCCAAACGCCTGATGAATGGTCATTGGTATGAATCCAGTCACGGACGTTTTTACCTTCACCGTAAAGTTTTGGCTTGATACCACTCAGGATATTGGTGATCTGGCGCGGGATGAACTTCTCAATGTGCTGGTAAGGACCATAGTTGTTTGAACAGTTAGAAATAGTCGCTTTGACACCAAATGAGCGCACCCAAGCTTTAACGATCAAGTCTGAAGCCGCCTTGGTTGATGAGTAAGGCGAACTTGGATTGTACTTGGTTTCGGCGGTAAATTTCTCGCCTGGTCCTTCTCCATGACCTGGCAAGTCTTCTCGTAGAGGCAGGTCGCCATAGACTTCATCAGTCGATACATGGTGGAAACGAATGTCGTATTTACGTGCTGCTTCCAAAAGTGTATAGGTTCCGATGAAGTTGGTGTGGATAAATGGACTCGGGTCATTGAGCGAGTTGTCATTGTGGCTTTCTGCCGCATAGTGAACAATTGCATCAGCTTCAGCTGCTAGCTTATCAACCAAGGCTGCGTCAGCAATATCTCCAACAACCAACTCTACTCGGTCGCCTAAAATTTCTTCGATATTGGCACGATTACCCGCGTAAGTCAGCTTGTCCAGCACTGTCACATGGACATCTGGAAAGTTATTGTAAACATAGTGGACAAAGTTAGAACCGATAAAACCAGCTCCACCTGTCACGATAATTTTTTTGTATTCAGTCATTTTTATTCCTTAACTTTTTTATAATTGTCTTAAGTGGTGGGGACGCAAGCAAACCTCCGGTTTCATTGCTTATTTTTGAGCCTAATATTTCAAAAATCCCCTGTCATGAGGCTGGGACAAAAGTCCTAGCCTCTCAATTGTCTTTGGATTGTCGATCAAGACGCAGTGGTTGAGTGGGCTCTACTACGCTGATTTCATCAGCTTTTACAGCCCTACTCAACTGTGCGGAGGTGGGACGACGAAATCGAATTCTAATGAATTACCGATTTCTGTCCCACTCTCATGATTTACACCACAGCGGTAATCATTTCTTCAACTCGCTTCGCTCGGATAAGAGCTGAGCTAAATCATATATTTCAATATAAATTAATGCGTCAGAAAAGAAAGTTTCTTACAAATCTTCTTTTCTTAAAGGTTTTACATCCTTGAGCAATGGATGATTCTTGTCTGCTTCTGAGACTTCTGCTGCTTCTAGGTTTTCCCACTGGATGCCTAAAGCTGGGTCTGCATAGTTGACAAAGGCATACTTAGGTTTGAGTTCCAAAGCCCAGTAGTCATTTACCAGATAGCTATAGGAAACGGTATCAGAAAGGACTTGGAAGCCATTGGCTACGCCTCGAGGTACAAAAATACCCTTGCTGGCATCGATTACTGTCTGGTAAGTATTACCAAAGGTCTCACCCTCACGCAAGTCGACCCAAGAACCCAGCACCTTACCGTCATCAGCAACAGAGATGTACTTGTCCCAGGGCTCAGCATGAAGACCACGCAGGACATTTTTACGAGAAAAGCTGACATTATTTTGCAGTTTTCCTTCTGCAAAGAAGCTTTCAGGAAAGCCTAACGGCAGCATTTTTTCCTTTTGGAAATTCTCCTTAAACCAGCCTCGGTTGTCCCCGCGAACAGGAATATCAAATTCTAACATTCCAGGAATTCCGGGAACTTCACGCGCTGCTAATTCCTTATCAAAAAATTGTTCTGTCATCTTCTTATGCTTCTCCAATCAAACGGAGCAAGTATTGTCCGTATTCATTCTTCTTCAACGGCTGCGCCAATTCGTGCACTTGCTCTTTAGTGATATAGCCCATACGATAGGCAATTTCTTCCAGATTCGCCACTTGAACGTTCTGCATCCGCTGAACCGTTTCGATATATTGAGCTGCTTCTAATAAACTTTCGTGAGTCCCTGTATCCAACCAGGCAAAACCACGTCCCATGAGCTCAACAGACAAATCTCCACGTTCCAAGTAAGCCTTGTTGACATCTGTGATTTCCAGTTCTCCGCGAGGACTTGGTTTGATGTTCTTGGCAATTTCTACGACATCATTATCGTAGAAATACAGTCCTGTCACTGCATAGTTAGAGCGCGGCTGTTCCGGTTTTTCTTCGATGGAGATAGCATTCATATTTTCATCAAATTCTACTACACCAAAGCGTTCTGGATCCTTGACATGGTAGCCAAAAACAGTTGCTCCTTTTTCCTTAGCAGCAGCATTTTGGAGCATTTTACTCAGACCTGGTCCATGGTAAATATTATCCCCAAGAATCAGCGCTACATTATCATCTCCAATAAAATCAGCCCCAATGATAAAGGCTTGTGCCAATCCGTCCGGACTTGGCTGCTCTGCATAGGAGAGCTTGATGCCAAACTCAGAGCCGTCACCCAGCAGATCCTCAAAACGAGGCAAATCTGTCGGAGTGGAGATAATCAAGATGTCCTTGATACCAGCCAGCATAAGAGTTGACAGCGGATAATAAATCATGGGTTTGTCATAAACCGGCATGAGCTGTTTTGACGCAGCGCGGGTCAATGGATACAAACGTGTACCAGAACCACCTGCAAGAATAATACCTTTCATATGAGTTTCCTCTCTTAATGTATTCTCCTTATTTTACCATTTTTGAAAGCGGATGTCATCCTTTTCACTAGCCTTAGACAAAAGAAAAAGAGCGGAAATTCCGCTTTCTTATGATCTTTGATTCTAAGTTAGCATCAACCCAAAGCCACATCCAAGACCATCATGAGAACGAAGCCCACCATGAGTCCCAAAGTCGCCACATCGGTATTGCCATTGGTCTGCGAATCCGGTATCAACTCCTCTACCACTACGAAGATCATAGCTCCCGCCGCAAAGGAGAGGGCATAGGGCAGAATAGCCGTCATGGCCATGACAGCTACAGCACCCAGAACAGCACCGATTGGCTCTACAATAGCCGACATAGAACCCCAGTAAAAGGCTTTAAGTCGAGACTTTCCGTCCGTCCGAATTGGAATGGACAAAGCCGCTCCTTCGGGGACGTTTTGCAGACCAATTCCCAAAGCTAGGCCAATCGCGCCGACAAAGGCTTCCGGACTAGGATTGGCGGCCAAAGCACCAAATGCTACTCCGACTGCCAAACCTTCTGGAAAATTGTGAATGGTAATGGCTAAAAAGAGCAGAGCCGTCTTGGACAGTTTCTTTTTGCTATGCTCAGGAACACTCTCTGCCTCCGAAATATCCTTGCTCAAGTGCAAGTGAGGCACCACCGCATCAATCAGCCGCAGGAAAAAACCGCCCACTAAAAAACCAATCGCTGCTGGCAACCAGGATAGCTTGCCATAAGAACTCTGCGCATACTCAATCGACGGTGCCAGAAGCGACCAAAAGGAAGCCGCAATCATAACGCCTGCCGCAAAGCCCATCATAATATCCAGCAGCTTGCGACTGACCTGTTTAAAGAAAAATACAATAGCCGAGCCCACAATAGTACACCCCCATGTAAAAAGCCCAGCCAAGAAAGCCTGCATAACCACAGGCTGCGATCGTAACCAGTCCATAACTTCTCCTTATCCTCTAAAATCAATCATACAAAAACGTCTTGGTTTCCCCTATACAGTCTTTTTCCTCATTCCAGTAATGAATCCGCTCAAAAGAACCTTTCCGCCAGTACAGGGGCAAACGTTCACGTATGTCATCCTGCATATCTATTTGATCAAGTTCGGAAATCTTCCACCACTTGGGCTCCCCTTCATGATCATTTCCCCTAACTTGCCCCTCAAAGGCAGTACAAAGAAAATCGTAATACACATACCGTTCTTTTTTACTCGGATTAGTGAAGCCTGAAATTCCCTTCAGTTCTAAGTTTAGAGCAGTCAGCCCTGTTTCTTCTTTTAACTCGCGCCTCGCAGCTTCAAAAAAAGATTCTGGAAACTCTTACGAAGGTAAAAAGCGAAGCTTTTCCCATCCACCACCTTCACCAGTCTATCCCCAGACTGGTAAAGCCGCCTGGTTGTATCCACCCTTTAAACTTATCATGTTGGCGATTAAGAAGTAAAATTTCATCATCTTTTTTACACAAACATTGACCCAATTCAAAATAGTTTCTGTCATATCAAACCTTCTTCACATACCGCTCAATAGGATAGTCAGCTGGATTCAGCAGCCCCGCTTCTCCTAGAGCCATCTGGGCCAATTGGCATCCGATGAGCGGACCAGTTGTCAGACCAGAAGAGCCTAGACCGCTGGCTGCGTAGACATGCGACAAGTTTGGAACAGCTCCAAAGAAAGGAGAAAAGTCGCTGGTATAGGCCCGTGTTCCCACGCGCTCACCTAAAATCTCTGCAGTAGCCAACCTTGGCAAATAAGTTTCCGCTTCTTGCTGTAACTGATTCAATACCGTCTTATCTACCGTCAAATCAAAGCCCTGATCATTTTCATGACTGGCACCGACGCTAACCTTGCCTGCCAGAAATGGAATGATATCCAGCTCGCCCTCAGGCATAACAACTGGGTAGTCATCTGTCTGCTCAGCCAGCCTAAAATCACGTAGCTGTCCCTTTTGCGGCCGAACATCTGTCTCATAGCCCAGTGGCTGCAAGATTTCTCCCAGCCAAGCCCCCACAGCTAAGATAACACAGTCAAAGCTGTGTCCGTCCACAAGAAGTTTCTCTCCCTCTACTGTCAAGCTTACCTTTTTCTCAACCAGCTCTGCCTTGCTGGCTTTCAGAAGCGTTTCCGTCAAGAGTGCTCCCTCTACACGAGCCCCGCCGGAAGCATAGAGAAGTCGCTCGAAACCTTGCAAGTCTGGAAATTTTTTTTGAGCTTCCTGACGGCTGAGAAGACTCAACTCCCCTATTAACGGCGACTCTTCTCTACGATTCGCAGCCAAATCATAAAGCTCCTGCAGCTTGCTCTCATCCTTTTTCAGCAGATAAACACCAGTCTGTTGGTAAAAGTCTGTCTGGATTCCAGCCTCTTTCAAATCATCAATCAAGTCCTGATAGAAATCAGCGCCCAGACGCGCCATCCTATACCAAGCCTTATTGCGACGCTTGGAAAACCAAGGACTGATAATACCAGCAGCTGCCCTGGTTGCCTGCCCCTTGCCGACATCAAATACTGTCACTTCCACATCTGGGGATTTGGACAGATAGTAAGCGGCTGTTGAGCCGACAATCCCAGCTCCAATCACTGCTACTTTTTTCATGTCGCTCCCTCTCAAATATATCGGAAAGGATTGGTCAAAGCCTGACTAGCTAGAATCTCAATCTCCCATCCCTCTTCTGCCTTCCAAGTATCAAATTTTTCTTTCAATTTTTCCGTAAAAAGAACCTCGATATGGTGTCCTGGATCCAGTGCTAAAAGCCCTTCTGTCAGCATTTCCTGAGCAGTGTGATAGTAAATATCACCAGTTATGTAGACTTGCGCTCCCTTGGCAATGGCCTCCGGATAAAAGGACTGACCGCTGCCACCACAAATAGCCACACGCTCAATCACGCATTTGAGATCTGCTTCTTCATAAGCGATCAGACGCAAACAATCTAGTCCAAAACTTGCCTTGACCTTAGCCGCAAAGTCCCCAAAGGTCTGAGGAGCTATCTTCCCCACGCGACCAATACCGTGATCAGGACTCGTTTGACTGAGATAACTTGTCTCCTCAATCTCTAAACGCTGACAGAACCAGTCGTTAAGTCCGTCCTCCACGACATCAATATTAGTATGGCTGACATAGACAGCAATATCATGCTTGATGAGGTCTAAAATCATCTGATTTTGCGCCTTATCTGCCACTAGGTCCTTAAGCGGGCGAAAGATAGGCGCATGCTTAACGATAATCAGTCCAGCACCTGCCTCAATAGCCTCCGCCACCGTCTGCTCGCGGATATCTAGCGCTACTAGGACCTTGTCCACTTCTTTGTCCAAAGTTCCGATTTGCAAGCCTGAAATGTCACCCTCCATGGACAGTTCTTGCGGGCAGTAGGCTTCATAACGAGCGATAATTTCACTTGCTAACATGGAGTACCTCCTTGATACTTTCGATCTTTTGGGACATAGCAGAGCGTTCTAGCTCATTTTTTTCTGGGATATGAGATAATGCTTCTTCAAGTTTCTTCAGTTCTTTCTGCCATCTTAGCTGAAAAGCAGGTGACTGTTGCTTCATCAGAAAAGGGCCAAAACGCTTTTCTTGCTCTGTCAAAGTTTGCTGGCCTGCTTCAGCCACTAGGATTTCGTAAAACTTTCCAGCCTCTTCTAAGATATCCTCAGCCAGCAAGCGAAAACCGTTTGAAACCAGCCAGCTGCGGAGTTCATCCTCTCGGTTATTGGGCTGCAAAATCAAACGGGAAACAGCTCCAAGCTTAGCTCTGCCATTTTCCAAAATCTCTGAAATCAAGCGACCACCCATACCAGCGATAACGATGGTATCAATCTGATCATCCGATTCAAAAGCCTCTAGACCATTGGCTAAGCGAACTTCAATCTGCTCCGTCAGCCCATGCTCTGCCACATTTTTCTGGGCAGACTGAAAAGGCCCCTCTACCACTTCTCCGGCCAGAGCCTTCTCAATCCGTCCCTGCTGAATCAGGTAAATAGGCAGATAGGCGTGATCGCTCCCAACATCCAGCACCTTTGCCCCATCCGGCACAAAAGCAGCTACTCGCTCCAAGCGCTGGGAAATAGTCTTTTTTTGCATTGATTACCCTTTTCTAAACAAAATATCTGCCTTCTAGTATACCATTATTAGAGGCATAAAAAAAGTAGTGAACGTAAATATTCCGTTTCATTGTTGAAGATACACTCTGAAACATAAAACAAACACCTTACCAAGAAGTATACCCCAGCCTATCTCCAAATTTCAACAAATGATAGAAAACTAAAAGCACCTTGAGATAGAGCCCCAAAGTGCTTAATATCAAGGCTTTACAGCCCCTAACCCCATAAAGAGATTATTTTTTCAAGTTATCTACCTATAATAGAGTACCCCCAAAATGCACAATTTTAAAGAGCTTATTTTGTCTAATCTAGTAAAAGTGACAAGGTACAAACAAGTCGGGTATTTTTGAGGGGTAACAAAAAAGGTAATAAAATTGACGAGTTCAGCAGGCAAGGGAAAAGGCATCTTTTTTTGATGCCTTTTTACTATTTAAAAAAAATCATTAATCCTATCTTCAAACCAGTTTCTTCTCCTAGCTCTAGATAGCTCCATGTAAAGCGAAAATTTTCCGACTGTGAATGCACTATATAAGCAAATTATAAATTTCTCTAACCAATTCATTTCTTCAATATACTGTTTAAAGCAAAGATAACAATAATGTTCTTGTAACGGCTCTAATGCTTTCACTCGTTCAATATCATTATCAGCATATTTTTCATTTATTTCATGATAACGTTTTGAAAAATAAGGATCATGTTCAATTTCGTCATAAAATATTGCCATTGCAAGATCTAAAGAACTAATATAATACCCCTCTATCAGTGCTCGTCTAGAAAAAACAATTAATGCTATGAATGCAGCGATTAAAGCGAGCACACCTCCGACCATATCCCAAAATTCAGAGGCATAAAAATTTCCAGAGATTAGATAGTTAAAGCCGAAAAGAATAACCACAAAAAGAATTATCCAAAATAAACCTTTAGCGATAAAATCCGTTCCAAATGATCTACGTTCCCATTTTTGCTTAATCTTCAAGTTTATCTCCTTTTTTTGAAGTTTATTATATTTTATCATACAATCAACTAGATATCTACCAACTCATGATACGCTCCCATATTCGGTAATGGAATAATACTAAAATACAAATCAGAATATATCTCAAACCATTTATTCAGCTTGTTATAGGCTGGCGACTGACTAACAAATAATATACGTTGACAAGCACCAGTAACATTCATGTGATTATACACATAAACCTCTTTAATGGCCGTTAAAATATCGTCTTCACTTGTCTGTACCCTAATATCTGTTATCTGCTTAATCGTAGCATATTTTTTGTATGTTAGCATATCTTTATTTTTAGCAGCATCAAACATTTTACGCTCAAGGACACTATACTTAGGATTTTCTTTATCTCGCATAAAATACCACTTGAGCCATAAAATCTTTTCTCTGTGTATAACAGAAATGCGCTCAATTTTCTTCTTTGTCATCTATATCTCCTAAATCAATCTCTACTGCGTCGTACTCACTAGCCCATTTATCTACGATTATCAAAGGCTGCTCTATTTCACCAATAAGAGTCTCTTGTTTCTTATTCTGATGTCTAAGAAACTTGATACGCTCCTTTTGCTCTTGAATATCCAGATCATCTTTCTTATACGCTCCAATTATGTTAGAGATCCATTCAGCAGCTCTTACATTACCCTTAATAGCTTTTTCAAGCATAATCACACACAGCAAGGTTTGATTATCAGCGTGTAGTCCCATCTCTTCTAACTTTTTTTTAGTCGCTCATCTGAGACATCCATGGTTAAAAGCTCATCTAAGGTCTTTCTTAAATGAGCTTTCTTTCTCCTAGATTCTCCCGATGCCTTGCCACCTTTACGACTGATTGCTATTTGTTCTTGTCTTGTTCGTTTGGTAACTGGTATTAGATTATGATTATTTTTCATTTAACGACCGATTGGCTCCTAAGCCGTTAAATATTTTTGAACTTCTACATCAATAGATTTTAAAGAATTTTCGACAATTGATTGATGGATTGCTAAATCAGCTTTATCACCATTTACTATTAAGCCCTCACCAAAATAATCAATTCTTTTTGTTAGGAGATGAAATAAATCTTCAAGTTTCTGATTATTGTCATATTTATCAATATCTATTTCAATAAAAGTCAAATTCGTATCGTTATGTATAATCTCCAACAACTTTTTAATTGCTAGGGATTTATTTTTATATTTCTCCAGATAGGAAAGCATCTCATTACTTGATAATTTCATGGTAGATAGTAAACTCAGTTCAGCTACATCATCAGCTGTTACAGATTGTCCTGCCGCTTCATATCTGGCCAATTCATTCTTTTTCTCTACTTCTAGCTGCTTATAGAGTGATTGTGAAGTATTATAAGAGAATGTATCTGCTTCTTTTTTATAATTTTGGAGTTCTTGATCAGCCCATTTCTGACCGATCATTCCCTCGGCAAGTTTCTTTTGATAATCCTCTTGCATAGCAACGTAACCACTCATAAACTCGATCTTTTTCTTTCCAAATGCCTTAATATCGTTTTTCAATGTTGTTAGTGTCATGTTTTATCTCCTTATGACAATTAAAAAAGACGAGACAAAAGAGTATTAAACTCAATTATCTCGCCTCTAGTTTTTCTAGTCAGCTTATTTTTTCTTTTTTCTGAATTTCCAAAAATATTGGTTGACCATCTTGTGTTTTAATTGTGACACTACCATGTTTTGGTAACTCAGCTTTGTTTATTATACCATTTTTTGAAAAAATTATAAAGCCTTGCTCTAAAATTTCAAGAATTGTTTTATCGCTATTTTCTAACATTTTAAACCTCATTATTCTAAACTATTGTAATCCAGTATCTCTTAAGCGCTTGTTAATACTAGCTCTTCTTGTTTCTACATCTGAAATACTACCCTTTTTAATATCCCAAAAGCCAATTTTTGATAAATTCCCTTGGTTCATCCTTGGTTCATCTTCTCGCCTCCATTGTTTCAAGCCATTTTTCCATCTTTCTGAGTTGCCGTTTGGTGATATATCCTCGGCGTCTGTAAGCAATAGCCCAGGAGTGAAACAGCTCAGCACATACGCCGATCAGAAAGAAAAGTAGTAGTGTTAAAATTGCACCTCGTAGCTCGCTCATTTTGATAACTCCTTGTGTTGTACATTGCTACTGATAGCAGTTGTAAATTGCTTGATATTCCGTTTTTGTTTTTTTGATAACTAGAATTGGGTAAATTTTGGTTAGTATCTTTCATGATTTCTTTAAAAGTTTTAGTAGCTCCTCCCTATGGCTAAAAATTGCGTTTCATCCTCTTGTCTTTGATGCCTGTCATGTTGTATACATTCCCCTCTGATCGTTTTCCAATTCGACTGACTAGCTTGTCGTTATAGATCCTGGCAAGCTCCTTGCCGTTGTGGTTGGTGTTGATGATAGTTGTTTCCCGCTTATCAAAAACCTTGAAAAGAAAGGTCTGTACCCAATTATTAGCCTCATCTTTTCGGCTATTCATAACGCTTTCTGTGCCTAGATCATCAATAAAGAGATAGTCAACCTCTGTCAGTAGCTTCAAGGCGTCATACTCTGTAAAATTACTCTGCCTATACTGCCAGCCTGACTGAATGCGCGTGACGATTTCAGCAATGCTGACAAAGAGGACACTCTTGGGCTCATTCTTAGCCTTATAGCCCTCATTGATAGCTTTGGCCATGGAATAAGTCAGATGACTCTTTCCGGTGCCTGACTTGCCCATAATCAGCGTGTTGCCCGTCATGCCGTTTAGGTACTGCTTAGCTTGCTTGATAGCAAACTCCTTGGCCTCATGTTCCTCTTTTGTCTCAGCTTTGAAAGTGCTAAAAGAGGCCTCTCTTAGCTCATTTGACACCGTACTTTCACGCGCTAGCACATCATAGGTTGAATAGTCCAGATCATACCCTAGGGCTTTTTCTACGCCCTCTAACTCCGTTCGTTTAATGTTCTCCTTAGTACATTCCATACAGTAGGGTGGTGTATAACCATCTGGCTTTTGGAACTGTACCAAGTTGATCTGATGACTTGGGCAAAGTTCATCAGTTACTTTTATTTTTTCGTTTAGCTGGTCTGTATTCAGTAATTCCATTGATTCTCCTCTCCGTCAGTAGATAAACGGGTCTTGAATATCGTCATCAGACTGACCTTGTTTCTTTTGCTGAAACTGTCTCTGTTCATCTTCGACTTGTACCATGGTTCTAATACCGTTCTGTCTCCAGTTCTTGAGTATTGAGTTGATGTAGCTAAAAGATCGCTTGCTGTTATCTGCAGCCTTGTCTATGGAAGTCTTGATAACCTCTAGCTCCATACCGTCAAGAGTGAGATAGTCAGTCAATATCTGATACTGTTGTCCGTCTATAATCCCTATACGGGTTTGGTAGTAGTTAGAGATCTCAGCAGCAGGAGAAACTTCCTGACTTCTACTATCTTCTACTGACTTATCTTTACTTACCTTATCTTTACTTATATTCTGCTGTCCAATGTCTGACCTTTGGTTGTCCTTGGGACGTCCCACTTTATCACACTGTTTAGTTCTATCAACTCGTTGTCTAGGTTTTACAAGTTCTATCTCTGGCTTAACATCTTTTAGCAAGTCAATATAAATTGAATTAACCTTTCTATCCGATCGTATTGAGTTCTGCTCATGGAAATCAACCACAAAATAAACCATCTCATCATTTAAAGGTTCAATAAAACCTTTGACCTGCAGTAACTTTAAACTATCATCACTTGCACCTATCATTCTAACAATGGGAAAAGCTTCTACAACCCCATCGTCATCCGTTGACTGTACCAAATGAAAATATAATGCTTGAGCCTCTAGGGGCATTTGTAAAAATCGCTGTCTTTGCGTTACTGTTTTACTAATCATTCGTCTGTCTCCCATGTAACTCCTTTCCACTAATCAATTCATTTTCTAATAGCTTGATATGCGACTTGATTTTATCTGTCTCTTCCATAATTTCATCTAACGAAATAAGCTCACTACCCACCCTATAATTACCATCAGCAACAATGCCAACTATCTCATTGCAGGATTTTAAGGCGTTGTCATGGCTCTCTAAAAATTTAATTAAATCCATTTTTATCCTCCGCTTTTTCCAGTGTTTTTTTTATAACATTCTATAATTGCTGCGCGTGTTTCTTCGTCTATCTGGTTTGAAATAAATAACACATCTAGATACTCACTATAAAATGCATCAAGGCCTAATTCTTTTGCTGAATCGAAATTTACTATTTTCATGCTCTATCCTCCTACTTCACTGATAAAAATAGATATACATCACTAGGCCGGTAAAAAATCTTCCTAGCACCGTCCATAGGTGTCTGGTAACGTTTCAAGCCTATTTCTTCCCAATTATCAAGTGTGGTGGCGCTAATATCCAGCAACTCCATCAACTCCTTGCGACTGATTAAATCTAGCTTACTTGTACGCTGTTTCTCTAATTCAACTAAGGTATTAAGAGCCTGTTTTAACTCTTTCAACCCCTCTAATTGAATTTCTTTAGATAATACCTCCATACGCTATACCTCCTCATGCAAGCTATCATGTAATACTTGTAACTGATTAGATAGATATTGATTAAGATCATAAGCAGCGCTCAATATTCTTTCTGCCGCAAATTGCCTTATAGAATTATCTTCGATACCAGAAACTGCATCAAAAGCAATTTCTTGAAATTTCAAAGCCACTTGTACCATTCCTGCTATCTCTGCCAAGTCAGCAAATTTCTTATTTGCTTGTGTATCTGAAATTGTATCAACCATTTTTGATTTTCTCCTTTGTTTTTGGTAAAATTAAAATAATAATATTTGACAAGGGTACTTGTTATCCCTTGCTAAATACCTAACAAAACCACGCGCCTTGCCTTTGCTTGAGTTTTGTTATTTTTCCTTAGCCGTGTACGTTGGTTTGGTCGCCTGTACACGGCTTTTTACTTTGTTTTAAATTTCTTCTACTAGCCAAGTCATCACGCTTTCATAGATACGTTTAGGTGCATCATAGTTTCCATTCTCAACTTTGGTTAGAGTTTGAGATTTAATTCCCAACTGCTCTGATACCGCTTTTTTGGTTAGCTGTAATCTTGCACGCTTGATACGTACTTTTTCAGCAAGAGATAAAGTTATAAGCATTGGTTTCACCTCCTTTTTTCTCCATTTTTGGAGAATTTTTATTTTACAAGGTCATTTTATCTCCTTTTTTGGCATTTGTCAACAAAAAACTCCTTTTTTTCTCCATTTTTGGCATTTTGTGTTATAATCTCTTTAGAAAGGATGTATAAGATGAATAGAATTAAGCAATTACGAAAAGAAAATAATCTTACTCAAAGAGAACTTGCTGATGAAACTAAAATCCCTTATAGAACCATACAACGTTGGGAGAATGGGGAAACTGATATAAAATCCGATGCTGCTCAGGTACTTGCTGACTATTTTGGAGTATCAATTCCTCACTTACTAGGTTATAGCGATATTATAAACGATGCAGATAGTGATATTAAAGCAATGGCATACACACATCTATTAACTTTTGTAGATGAAAAACAAATTTTAGAATTTGAAAAAGAGTTCATTCGCACAAACGATAATAGCGATACTTTTGGCGATTTAGGTAGTGGTGAAAAGGCGTTAGAAAAATACTATCAAGCATTATGCTGTTTAGTCCCTCCTTACAGGGATATATTAGCTAGGTATGCCTTTTTGTCACTAGATGAAAAAAAATCAGTCTATAATATTATCGTTGGTTTAAGTAACAACTTGTCAAAAGATAATAAATAACTTTAAACATCATGTATAAATACCTAACAAAATCACGCGCCTTGCCTGCTGATGGAAAGAAAGGTACAAATACATGAATATCAAAGAGAAAATCAAAAAGAATGGCCAAAGAGTTTATTATGCTAGTGTTTATCTAGGAGTTGACCAACTAACGGGCAAAAAAGCCCGTACAACTGTTACTGCAGCTACTAAAAAGGGAGTTAAAGTAAAAGCGCGTGATGCGATCAATACTTTTGCTGCTAATGGCTATACAGTTAAAGACAAGCCGACAATTACAACATATAATGAGCTTGTAAAAGTTTGGTGGGATAGTTACAAGAATACAGTTAAGCCAAATACTCGCCAATCCATGGAGGGGTTGGTTAGAGTGCATTTATTGCCCGTATTTGGCGATTATAAGCTATCTAAACTCACTACGCCTATTCTTCAACAGCAAGTAAACAAATGGGCTGACAAGGCCAATACAGGCGAAAAGGGAGCATTTGCTAACTACTCCTTGCTCCATAATATGAATAAGCGTATTTTGAAATATGGCGTAGCTATCCAGGTAATACAATACAATCCAGCTAATGATGTCATCGTTCCACGTAAACAGCAAAAAGAAAAGGCTGCTGTCAAATACTTAGACAACAAAGAATTAAAACAGTTTCTCGATTATTTAGATACACTCGATCAATCAAATTATGAAAATCTATTTGATGTTGTCCTGTATAAGACTTTACTGGCCACCGGATGCCGAATAAGTGAGGCTCTAGCTCTTGAATGGTCTGATATTGACCTTGATAATGGAATTATCAGCATCACAAAGACACTTAACCGATTTCAGGAGATTAACACACCTAAATCAAAAGCAGGTTATCGGGATATACCAATAGACAAAGGTACATTGCTCATGCTCAAGCAATATAAAAATCGCCAACAAGTGCAATCATGGCAACTAGGCCGATCTGAAACGGTTGTATTCTCTGTATTTACAGAAAAATATGCCTATGCTTGTAACTTACGAAAGCGCCTTAATAAGCATTTTAAGGCTGCAGGAGTAACTAACGTATCATTTCATGGTTTCCGCCATACACATACTACTATGATGCTCTATGCTCAAGCTAGCCCGAAAGATGTTCAGTACAGATTAGGTCATTCTAATTTGATGATCACTGAAAATACTTATTGGCATACTAACCAAGAAAACGCCAAAAAAGCTGTCTCAAATTATGAAACAGCTATCAGCAATTTATAAATAATAAGGGTGACCCATTTTCGGGCTACCCTCTTACTATACCAAAAATTAGTAGGGGTAGTAAAAAGGGTAGTAAAATCAAAAAAGCACTAAGGGAAAACGCCCCAAAGTGCTTATTCTAAAGGCTTTATAGCCCCTAATCCCATAAAGAGATTATTTTTTCAAGTTGTAGAATGATTTCAGTCCACGGTATTCAGCTACTTCACCAAGTTGATCTTCGATGCGAAGCAATTGGTTGTATTTAGCGATACGGTCTGTACGTGAAAGTGAACCAGTCTTGATTTGTCCAGCGTTAGTTGCAACTGCGATGTCAGCGATTGTTGAATCTTCAGTTTCACCTGAACGGTGTGATACAACAGCAGTATAACCAGCTTCTTTCGCCATTTCGATAGCGTCGAATGTTTCAGTAAGAGTACCGATTTGGTTAACTTTGATAAGGATTGAGTTAGCAGCACCTTCAGCAATACCTTTTTCAAGGTAAGAAGTGTTTGTTACGAAGAAGTCGTCACCAACCAATTGAACTTTGCCGCCAAGACGTTCAGTAAGAGCTTTCCAACCGTCCCAGTCATTTTCATCCATACCATCTTCGATAGTGATGATTGGATATTTGTTAACCAATTCTTCAAGGTAGTCGATTTGTTCTGCAGCAGTACGTACAGCAGCTCCTTCACCTTCAAATTTAGTGTAGTCGTAAACTTTACGTTCTTTATCGTAGAATTCTGATGATGCACAGTCAAATCCGATAAATACGTCTTTACCTGGAACATAACCAGCAGCTTCGATAGCAGCAAGGATAGTTTCAACTCCATCTTCAGTTCCTTCGAAACGAGGAGCGAATCCACCTTCGTCACCTACAGCTGTTTCAAGACCACGGCCTTTAAGGATTTTCTTAAGAGCGTGGAAGATTTCAGCACCCCAACGAAGAGCCTCTTTGAATGTTGGTGCACCAGCAGGTACGATCATAAATTCTTGGAAAGCAATTGGAGCATCTGAGTGAGAACCACCGTTGATGATGTTCATCATTGGAGTTGGAAGAACTTTAGTGTTGAAACCACCAAGGTAGCTGTAAAGTGGAACTTCAAGGTAGTCAGCAGCAGCACGAGCTACAGCGATAGACACACCAAGGATTGCGTTCGCACCCAATTTACCTTTGTTTGGAGTACCGTCAAGAGCGATCATTGCACGGTCGATAGCTTGTTGATCACGTACGTCGTAACCAATGATAGCTTCAGCGATAACGTTGTTCACGTTGTCAACTGCTTTTTGTGTACCAAGACCACCGTAACGAGATTTGTCGCCATCACGAAGTTCTACTGCTTCGTGTTCACCTGTAGAAGCTCCTGAAGGAACCATACCACGTCCGAAAGCACCTGATTCAGTATAAACTTCTACTTCAAGTGTTGGGTTTCCGCGTGAGTCGAGGACTTCGCGAGCGTAAACATCAGTAATAATTGACATTTCTGACTCTCCTTATTATTTAAAATTATTTACTAGTCTATAATACCGTAAAAACGCTTTTTTTTCAAGGAAAAATAGTATCTTTGCTTGAAAAATCACAATTTTTAACTTGCAATCGATTACATTGTTTGTTTTGGAGTATTTATGTGTTTTAACAGAAGAAATTAATTTATTTATGCTATACTAAAGATATGGCAGACTTTAATAAAATTATCATGGAAAAATCTCAAGGGAATGCTAAGTTCAATCCTGATGAACAGCGTAAATTTCTGGAAACTTTTGAAGAGCGGGTGATAGGCTACTGCTCTATTTCTGATGCAAACTCTTCTATTATGAAGCAGCATTTTAAAGAGATAGTAGCTAACATCACGGAAAGCTACCAGCCCGTCACAGTTAAAATCTCTCCTGAAGTCGAATCCAGCTACCAAGTCTTTTATCTCAAGACAGCTAAAGAGCTGAGTTGTGAGGCAACCATCGTCTCTGCCTTTTGCCAATCCTCGCCTTTTGGATTGGTCATCCACAGCAATTATCCTGTTGATGTTGAAGAAAAAGATTTGAGTAAACAGTTTGCTAATGTGCTCCACCCGGTAGAAAATAAAAAATCTGCAAACAAAAAAACTTCCTTTTGGAAAAAATGTTTAAATAGATGACAAATTTAGAAAAATTATTTGCCTTTTTTGAGGCAGAAAATCAGCGTAATTGGGACATTTATCAAACTTTTTTAGACGAGCATGTCGTCTGGGAGCTACATGGAGACTCCCCAGAAATCATCCAAGGAAAAGAACTCTACCTCCACAGGATAAAAGAGGCCTATCAAGACAGTTCCGCCCAGTTTAGCTGCCAACACTATTACACCAATTCCGAGCAAAGTCGGATTCTAACAATTTTGCTCAATGATTGCGGTGACCTATCCTGCGATATATTTGAATTTGCAAACGGCTTAATTGTCAAAGAAATCGAATACTTACTGAAAAAAGCGGATTAAATTCCGCTTTTTTTGATTGCTAATAGGTTGCCAATATTGCGAGCAGTACGAACTAGATTTTCCCTCGCTCGACCTAAAGTTGCATCCAAATCCGCCACTTGCGAGATAATTGGAAAAGCTGCCTGAATATTTTCTGTAGGAAATGGAGGCAAATCATCTGCTAAGCTACCGCAAATCGCAAGAACAGGAATCTCTTTTGGCGTCCGCCTTGCTACTCCAACTGGCGCCTTTCCTGCCAAGGACTGCCTGTCCATACGGCCCTCACCGACAACAACTAAGTCCGCTTGCCCAACTCTGCGGTCAAAATCTAGCAAATCCAGACAGGTACCAATTCCAGAAGCGACTTTTCCATTGGCAAATGTGACCAGCCCTGCTGCCATACCACCTCCTGCGCCAGCACCAGCTTGGGTAAAAATCTGTGGATTGGCCAGTTCATAGAACTTCCTCATTTCCTGATCGACAGATGAAAGAAGCCATTCAGACAGGCCTTTCTGCCGTCCAAAGATATGAGTCGCTCCTTGCTGACCACATAAAGGATTGGAAACATCTGTCAAAATTTCGATTTCAATGTCATTCAAGCAAGTTGGAACATGTTCTCCAGAAATCCGAGCAACTCTCCCTAGAGAAGAACCAACTGGTCGGAGCTGATGATTGTTTTCATCAAAAAATTCATAACCTAAACCGGCTGCCAGACCTATCCCACCATCATTCGTTGCCGAGCCTCCAACACCGACCAGAACCTTTTTGACACCATTTTCCGCTAAATGGAGAATCAGCTCTCCTAGACCTCTGGTTTCTAAGCCTAAAGGATTGCGTTTTCCCTCGGGAATTAAAGCAAGTCCCACCAAATCGGCCATCTCAAAAAGGGCTAGCTGGCCTTGTCTAGCATATTTCATTTCTACCGATTGGCCAAAAGGTCCAGTTACCCAGTGACGAAACTCTTTTAGCTTCATAGCAGAAATCAAGGCAGCCACAGTCCCCTCACCGCCATCTCCAATAGGCAGCAAGTCAAAAGTCGCCTCTGGCAAGGCTTGGGAAAATCCTTCTTTCAAGGCTTCTGCTACCTGAACAGCAGACAAACTTTCCTTAAAAGAATCCGGTGCTAACAAAATATGCATAGCGCCTCCTATTTTTTCTTAGCATCCAAAATATCAATCACTTGGTAGAGATCGTAAACATTGATTTGATAAGGTGCTTGCTCTCTTACAATTGGCTTGGCATTAAAAGCAATTCCGATACCTGCTATTTGAATCATAGGCAAATCATTGGCGCCATCCCCCATGGCAATGGTTTGATTTAATTCCAAATTATTATCTTGAGCCCATTCTTTCAGCATCTGAACTTTAATATCTTTGGTAACAATATCTCCCAAAACTCGACCGGTCAGGAAACCATTTTTACTTTCCAAGCGATTAGCTTTTACATAGTCAATCCCTAGCTGCTCAGCCAGCCTATCCACCGTTTCATGGAAACCGCCTGAAACCAAGCCAACCTTGTAAGCACGCTCATGTAACTCATCAACTAATTTTTTAGCACCGGGCGTGAAATGAATTTTCTCAGCTAGTTGAGAAAAGATGGTTTCTGGGAGGCCTTCCAAGAGTGAAACCCTTTCTCGCAAGGCTGCCTCGAAATCCAATTCCCCGCGCATGGCTCGCTCTGTGATAGCAGCCACTTGCTGCCCCACTCCTGCTTCTTCTCCCAGCAAATCAATGCCCTCTTCCATGATGAGAGTGCTGTCTACATCCATTACCAATAGACCTTTGACCTGACTCATTTTCTTACCTCATATTTTCTGTAATTTTTTGTATTATACAGGATTTTTACCGACAAAACAAGCAAGATTGCAAAGAAAAAAGTTCCCGAAGGAACTTTCTTAGAAACGAATATTTTCACGTGTTTTTTCGTATGAGGTAGCAAAACGGTCTGAAACACCTGGTTCAACAAGATCCAAGGCCTTTGAAATGATATCTAGAGATTTTGCATAATCAAATTCATGTTCAAAAACATAGAGAGATTCGTTGAAAGCTGCTTGAACATTGTCGTCAAATGAGCGATAACGGTTGGAATATTGCAGCAGCTGCTCTGTCAAAGTTGAGTTTTGAACAATTTGATAAGTCTCAGACTCCAACTCATATATATCATTGGTCAGAATTTCCAGCCAACGGTTGACTGATTCAATATTTACACGTTTTTCGTCAAGCTCTCTTACAAGTTCTTCAATGTTGTTACTTGTTGAAAAGAAGATTTCAAGAAAAGATTGTGGAATGCCTGGTAAATTCCGTTTTTCCATAAATCGCTTGATAGTGTGTAATTTATTGGCATAAATATTTACCTTCTGACGAGCATTGGCATCATCTTTTTTGATCTCAGCAAGCTCCTCTCCAAGCTCAATCTGTTCGTCTTCAATTTCTTTCAGACGCTCTTGAATACTCTCTAACTCTTCACGAACAAGTGAATAGGCTTGCTGGGTTTCTGAAGAATCTTCTACAGCTCCGAGAACAACCTCTTCTTGAGCTGACAACTCTCCTTGAAGGTCTTTGATATGGGAAATTTCTGCTTCCGATAAGAGGAAAGACCGAGAAAGGCGCTCAATTTCTTTTTGAAGTTGCTGATTATTTTCTTTTGTATGGGCAAGATAGCTTGGAAGATTTTTTACCAGCTTTTCCACGACTTTATGCGCTTCAATTTCTTGAGTGAAGATTGAGTAGAGGGCTGAAATTTCCTCTTGTGCCTGTTCGTTTTCATACTGAGCGTTATCTAACTCCAGAGATGATACATTGGCTTCGTTGCGTTTTAAAGCCGCATGCAACTGTTGAAAGCGAGATTCAAGATCCGTTTCAATGAAGTGATAACCTGAATCCAACAACTTGCGGTAACCTGATTCCAAATCTTCTAATTGATCTGGCAAGGTCTCCGTTAATTCTTTCACAATAGCTGGAATTCTCTCAACAATATGCGTCAAGGCAAGGATATGATCTTCGGTCTTATCTAGGATTTCTGCTGCTTCTACTGGATCTCCTGATGAGTTGAGAGTGACAAATTGTGAAAATTCAGATTCGATTTTTGCTAATTGTTTTTCAATTTCTGGAAGAGACTGGCCATAAGCCTCTGCATCTTCGGCAACTGTAACCTGCAATTTTTCAAACAAATCTAAAGCATGAAGTACTCGGCCGCTGTTTTTTGATTCTTGCTTGCCTAATTCTTCTAGGGCTTGTCGAATTTCCTTGATATCATCGTCAATTAAATCAATCTGACTTTCAATATTACCAATTGCATGTTTGGCCTTCATAAAGCGGAATGAATTATTGTAGCCTTCCGCTTCAAAAAGATTATTTTCAATATCAGCAAATGAGTTTAAGGATAAATCAACCCATTTTTGGTTCCATTCGCGGAAAGCTACCTGACTTTGCCCAATCAAATGCATATTTTTTACTGCTTCAACTTCATCATTTACTGGAAGATTATAGAGTTTCTCTTTTCTTTCTTCCAATTTTTGAAGTAAAGCTTCATTTCGTTTTCTCATCAATACTGCTGTTACATAGCCTAAAATCAAAAGCACAGCTACTACAATAATGAGAATAATTAGTCCATTAGACATATAAAACTCCTTCATTTTGTTACTTTAAAACAAACATATTGATTATATCATAATTTTATTCATAATTGTTAGTTTTTCTGATTTTTTTAGACATCAAGCGTGCTATATACAGCATTTTCTTCGATAAATTCACGACGAGGTTCAACACGGTCACCCATCAACATATCAAAAATCTTATCTGCTTCTGCTGCATCATCGACAGAAACCCGCGCCATCAAGCGATGTTCAGGGTTCATGGTCGTTTCCCACAGCTGATGGTCATCCATTTCTCCCAGACCTTTGTAACGCTGGATAGTTGGCTTTGAGCGTCCTTCGCTGTAACGGGCCAGAGCTGCTTGCAATTCTTCTTCTTGGTTAGCACCAGGCTGGATGTATTCTTTGACATCACTTCCGAC
Organism: Streptococcus sp. STC1396; assembly: GCF_058933875.1. Lineage (NCBI taxonomy): Bacteria > Bacillati > Bacillota > Bacilli > Lactobacillales > Streptococcaceae > Streptococcus > Streptococcus sp. STC1396. The sequence goes on from NZ_JBZYCU010000002.1 coordinate 71,679, forward strand.
CTTGACACCATAGATTGGTGGCTGAGCGATATAGACATAGCCTGCTTCCAGAACCGGCTTCATATAGCGATAAATCAACGTCAAGAGCAGAGTCCGAATATGGGCACCATCTACATCGGCATCAGTCATAATGACTAATTTTTGGTAACGGGCTTTGCTGACATCGAAGTCAGCTCCGAAGCCAGTTCCCATAGCGGTAAAGAGACTGCGGATTTCTTCATTAGCTAAAATCTTATCCATGCTGGCTTTTTCAACGTTGAGGATCTTCCCTCGAATTGGCAAAATAGCCTGAAATTCACGGTTACGGCCAGACTTAGCTGAACCACCCGCTGAGTCTCCCTCCACGATGAAAAGTTCTGTTTCCTGTGGATTATTGGACGAGCAATCGGCCAATTTACCTGGCAGATTGGAAATTTCCAAGCCAGACTTCTTACGGGTTACTTCCCGAGCTCGCTTGGCAGCAATTCTCGCCTTGGAAGCCAAAATTCCCTTTTCTACGATTTTTCGAGCCACCGCAGGATTTTCCAAAAGGAAATCTGAGAAAGCTTCGCTAAAGAGACGATTGGTAATCTTGACCACTTCGCTATTGCCCAACTTGGTCTTGGTTTGCCCTTCAAACTGCGGATTCGGATGTTTAACAGAAATAACAGCTGTCAATCCTTCACGGACATCTTCACCCGTCAGATTATCTTCGTTTTCCTTGAGAAGTTTGTTTTTCTTGGCGTAGTCATTGATAACCCGCGTCAGAGCCGCGCGGAAACCCTGCTCATGTGTTCCGCCCTCGTGGGTGTGGATGTTATTAGCAAAACTCATCACTGTTTCATGATAGCCAGTCGTATACTGCATAGCCACTTCAACCGTAATGTCATCCATTTCCCCATCTGTATAAATCGGCGTTTCAAAGATGACATCTTTATTTTCATTGATGTACTGAACGTAACTAGAGATTCCGCCTTCATAGTGATAATCCTTGCTTTGTTCCAGTCCTTCTCGTTTGTCTGTAATGGAAATTTTTAGACCACGATTGAGGAAAGCCAATTCTTGGACACGTTTATTTAATTTTTCAAAGTCAAATTCTACTGTTTCAGTGAAAATCTCTGGATCTGGTATGAAGTGAACTGTCGTACCTGTACGATCTGTCTCACCAATGATTTCTAGGTCAGCGACTACTTGACCACGACTATATTCTTGGTAATGAATCTGGCCATTTTTATAAACGCGGACATCCAGATGAGTGGACAGGGCATTTACAACGGAAGAGCCAACCCCGTGCAGACCTCCTGAGACCTTGTATCCGCCACCGCCGAATTTTCCTCCGGCATGAAGGACAGTAAAGACAGTTTCCACGGCCGGCCGACCTGTTTTTTCCTGAATATCCACTGGGATTCCACGGCCATCATCAACCACCGTAATCGAATTATCTTTTTCAATAAAGACTTGAATATGTGTGGCGAAGCCAGCTAAAGCCTCATCAATCGAGTTATCTACAATTTCCCATACTAAGTGATGCAGACCTTCTTTAGAGGTCGAACCAATATACATACCTGGGCGCATCCGAACGGCTTCTAAGCCTTCTAAGACCTGAATCTGACTGGCATCATATTCTTGCACTTGCATGTCTTGTTGCTTTTCTTCTGTCATATTATTCCTTTTCTAGTTCAATATCTACAAATTTTTCAAGATTTTTCATATCATCAAAGAGATAGGTTGCAAATCCTGCGGCTTGTCCAGCTTCGATATCAATCGGCCGATCCCCGATAACCAGTCCAGACTGAATCTGATACTTGTCTTTTAAATACAGCATGGACTCAGGATCCGGCTTTCGTTTAAAGCCATTACCAGATGTCACTACTTCCGTAAAATAAGCACTGATTTGCGTCTTTCGCAAAATTTCTAAAACCTGATCATCTCGGTGGGAAATCAAAAAATTTCTGCCACCTTGCTGGATAATCTGGGCCAATAATTCTGAAGCACCATCAAATAAAATCGGCTGTTCCAATTCTTTGGCCTCATTAGCTTTATAAGTCTTTAAGAAATCCTTGTTTGTAGGGGCAAATTGGCGGACTGCATAATCGGTAGAGACCTTGAGAGCCTTATAAACTTCATCATGACTCGCGTGCAGACCAAAATCTTGCAATGTATGGACAAAAGCTGCGGTCGAAGTTTCATAATTATCCAAGAGAGTCCCACCTAAATCCCAGATGTAATCTTGATAATTCATACCCTTTATTATACCATATTCTTCACAAAAAAGGGGGTATTATCTCTGACAGAAAAGCATATTTTCAAGCATTTTTCACCAAGTCAGATAGAAAAAATTCACCCGAAAATCGAGTGAATTGTCTTAATTTCCAAAAACATCTTTGAAAAGCATTCCTGTTGCCAATTGATCCGCATCTCCTCCTAGCTGGCGAACCAACTCATAGGCAAAAGGCAAGGCCGTTGATGGCCCGCGGCTGGTGATTAGCTTTCCGTCTACGACAACGGTCTGCTTAAGATAGCTACCATTTTCAATTGCCTCTTCCACCCCATCGTAGCAAGTGAAATTTTTATCATTTAACAGACCTGCTCGATCAAGGGCAATGGGGGCCGCACAGATAGCCGCGACAAATTTGTCTTCTGCTTGAAATTCCTTTAAAACGTTCATCAGACGATTGTCATCGCGTAGATTCGTCGACCCTGGCATCCCGCCTGGAAGAACGACCATATCATAAGCAGATAAATTCCCATTCCAGACTTGATCAGCTTGGACAGAGATCTGGTGAGAACCAGTCACCGTCTCCTCAAAACCAATCATATCACAGACGAAGCCTGCTCGACGCAATACGTCGACAACGGTGAGGGCTTCTATTTCCTCAAAGCCATTGGCTAACATGAGAGCTACTTTTTTCATATGAAACACCTTTCTAGGATACGAATGTACCCACTTCTTATTTTATTTTTCTAAGTACAACTTTTTTACGGATAGAGGGCGTTCTCTCTCGCTTCTCCTCTGCTAGACTATTTTGATAAGAGACCGAAAGCAATAGACCGACTCCAATAAGATTGCTAATGATAGAGGAGCCTCCCTGAGAGATAAAAGGGAGCGGAATCCCCGTCAGAGGCAAAATACCTGTCACAGCTCCAATATTTTCAAAAATATGAAAGAGCAGCATCATAATCAGACCAGTTGAGATATAAGTATAAAACTGATTGTTAGATTTGATGGTAATCTTGAGCATTCGGTAAATTAGGACCAAATAAATCACAATCACCAAGGTAGAGCCAAGAAAACCAAAATCCTCCGCAATCACTGTGAAAATCATATCACTTTCACGGACAGGAACAAGGAGATTGGAGACATTGAAGCCTTGACCTATCAAGCCACCGCTGCCAATGGCAATCTGTCCCTGTGCCTGCTGATAAGTCGTCGTCTGAGCATATTCAAAGGGGTGGAGCCAAGCTAAGATACGATTAATCTGATAAGTCGGCATCCCTAAATTATGCAGAAAAGCACGACCCCCAGCGGAAATAAAAATAAACATGAAAGCAGTAAAGAGAAGAGTCGCAGACAAGAAAATCGGCAGGATAATCTTCCAAGAAACACCAGACAAAAGAACAATGCCGCAGTAAATAGCAGCAAAGACTAGCGCTGTCCCCAAATCACTCTGTAAGGTCAAAAGAAACAATACAGGCAAGGTATAAAGCCCTAATTTAAAAATCAATAGAAAATCTAACCTTATGGTTCGCTCTTCCTTCTTATGCTGCTGCATAAAATTCACTACAACCCTCGACAGCATTAAAATATACGAGATTTTCATAAACTCAGACGGCTGAAAGAGACTGACACCGTGGATAGCTACCCAATTTTTCGCACCTGTGGAGGCAACTAAGCTGTCACTGTAAAAAATCAGCGGTAGAATCATCAGCCCCAAACCAAAAACATACAAATAAGGTGTAATCAGCCAGAGAAATTTCGTATTAAAAAACATGATGATGAAACTAATCAAGAAACCAAGGAAAATCCAGGCAATTTGCTGACCTACAATCGTTCCAACTTCTTTTGGATAATCATGGCTAACTGCTATATAAATAGCCGTTACACCAATCGAAAGCAGAAGCAAAACTGGTAAAAGCAGGCTATAGTCAATTCGTGACTCAAATGTTCTTTTTTGTGAAAGCATAATTCTCCTTTCTTACAAAAAATATTGGATAATCAAGCTAGAGACTGCGACGCAGAACCAAGCAAAAGCTCCGGTTAATAAAGGCCCAGCTCCAGCTTCTTTAAATTGCTTAAAGGAGACCTTGGCTCCAATCCCAGCCAAAGCCATGGCCATCAGCCATTGAGACAAGAGTTTTGTGTAAGGAACTAGCTCTGACGGGAAAATTCCCAAACTGCTCACTACAGAAGCCAAGACAAACCACAAAATAAACCATGGAAAAATTTTTTTCAAGTCCACTTTTTGCGCTGACCGCTTACCTCGGACATATCGATAACCCGCAAAGATAAGGCAGGCGGGTACAATCATCAAAGCCCGGCTTAGTTTGACAATGGTTGCCAAATCACCCGCTGCCTGGCTATAGGTATAACCTGCCGCAACAACTGACGAAGTATCATTGATGGCCGTTCCTGCCCAAGTTCCAAAATAGCCATCGGACATCTGCATAAGGTGGCCCAGAAAAGGAAAGATGAAAACAGCTAAAATATTGAAGAAGAAAATCGTTGAAATAGACAGAGCGATTTCCTCTTCCTCTGCTTCTAGAATGGGCGAAGCTGCTGCAATAGCGGAACCACCGCAGATAGCTGTTCCAAAACCAATCAAAACGGTTAAAACCCGTCTCATCTTAAAAAATTTTCCAGCTGCATAAGCTGCGAAAAAAGCAATCAAAATGGTTAAAATACTAATCTTCAAAGAAGACAAACCTGTTGCTGAGACCTTGCCGATTGACATGGAAAAACCTAAAAAGATAATGGAATATTGAAGCAGCTTCTTTCCTGAATAGGTCAGGCCCGGCTGAAAAGAATCCGGAATTTTCAGGAAATTACTGAGCAAAATTCCTAACACAATCGCAAAAACACTGGAACCAATCAGCGGAAACCAATTCCCTAATATAATGGAAACAGCTGCCATCCCAAACGATAAAGCAATCCCTAGTACATATTTTTTCATGTTATAACCTTCTTCCTATTCTTATCATTATAACAGATTTTTGGCATAGCTAGCCGACAAAATATGAAAACATTTAGAAAAACAGCCAGATAAAATTGACTGTTTTCAAGAAGTTCTAGTCGAAAAATTCTTTTAATTCCTTTAAAATATCCAGCTGTGAAAGCATTTCTAAAGACGCCAGCTGGTTCAGATTTTGCTGGATTTGCCGACCGTAGCGCTTGGTTGAAATACGATTATCCAAAAGAATGATAGCCGACTTCTGGTGTTCATTGCGACGGGTTCGCCCCATGGCCTGCTTCAATCGTAAAATAGCTGACGGCAACTGATAATCGTAAAAAGGATTTTTTCCTTCTACCTTCAAATGATGATTGATTTTTTGAACAAAGAAATCTTTGGGATTATCAAAAGGAATCCGCGTGATGAGCTGAATGATTTGCTCTTGCTGAGCAAAATCCGCTCCTTCCCAGAAACTGCCTGCTCCTAACAAGATGGGCGCCTCTCCTTTGTCAAAACGACGCTTGATATTGGCTGGCTCGCCATTCTTATACTGGGCCAAATGCGGCAAGGTCAGCTGGTCTGAAGTGGCCAACAATAAATCTTTGGAGGTAAAGAGAACCACCATCGGCAAATTCAGTGGAGCCAAGCTCTCCAAGCTTGCAACAATCCTCTCAGCGTATTCCTGCGTTGATAAATCCACCACATCTGGAAAATCTAGATCTAAGAAAAGTTTCTGCAGGGGCTTCTTTTGCTGAGGAAGTTTATAAAAATGATAATCCTCAAAACCTAGTAATTGAGGCAAATTCACCTTGGAACTAATCTCTAAAGTAGAGGAGACCAAGATAACCTTGACGGTATCAGGCAGGAAATCCTTAAATCTCATGAGTTCTGAGCGCCCAGCATGAAGACTAGTCAGCTTATAATCTGCAAATTGTTCCTCCGTTAGCCAATAGTATTGGTACTTGGCTGAAAACAGCTCACTGAGTTCTGGTAGCAAGTTCTTATCCAGCTCAAACACATCCTGACGCAACTTAACTAACTTATGTGAATCCAGCTCACTGCTCTTTCCCCGATGATTTTCGGCAGCATCTGCTAGCTCAAATTGGATGCTTTGCAAGAGACGTTCTTGTAAAATCCGTTTTTCTGTCTGCAGGGCTTGGCTGATATTTTGCACTTGCTTGGTCAAATTGACACTGGTCTGCGAGAAACTTTCCAAAGCAAAAAACATTTTCTGAGCCTCGTCCACTACCAAAATCCGATTGTCCAGCAATGACTGGTCATCTTCTAAGCGCGTTAAAAGATAAGCATGATTGGTAATCACGACACGACTGCTAGCTGCCTTGACCTGTCCCAGTCGCCAAAAATCCTCTTCATAAAAGAGCGAATGCTTACTTAATTTCCCATCATGGCGTATCTGGCTAAAGTAAGACTCAAAACGATAAGCCTGGCCGATTTCGTTTAAATCACCAGTCTCCGTCTCTGTCAGCCAAACCAAAAGCTGCATTTTGCAACGATTAATAAGTCGATTATCGTCCAAGACCGATAGACTTTGATAAAAATGATCTAATTTCAGATAGTTTTCTGGACTTTTGAGATTATGAAAAGAAATATGAAAAACTTCTTCTAAGAGTCGGCCTTCCTTTTGCATCAGCTGGTCCTGTAAAATCTTCGTCGGAACAGTTACCAAGACTCTTTCCCGATTATGAGCCAAAATAGGCAACAAATAGCCAAAGGTCTTGCCAAGCCCTGTCTGGGCCTCCAAAAAGCTAGCCGCAGTCTGACTAAGCGCCTCAGTCACATACTGCGCAAATGTCAGCTGGTCGGGGCGCTCGTCCAGCCCCAACAGATAAAGGTTGGTCAGAAAGTCCTGCGAAAGTTTCTTTTCCGCCTGCAAGCTTCTCGGCTTTTTTAAAAAGATACCGTGCGTCTCCTGCAAAGCCTGACCAGAATAGTCTGGCATCGACTGAAAAATCTCTTCGATCGCTAGCCGTGACTCATAGATGAGACTATCGGAAAATTCCAGCACTTTCTCCAGCAAAGTTTTTGGCAGTCCTGCCATCTTTTCCTGGATTTTTAGAAATAGCTGAGCTGTCGCCTGAGCATCTGCCAAAGCTGTGTGAGCATTTTCCAGAGGAATTTCCAGAAGCTCGCACAGATTTCCCAAGGCATATTTATCAAATGTGGGGTAAAAAACTTGAGCTAGTTCAACCGTGTCCACTCTAGGAGTCAACAACTCAAAGCCTTCCCAAAAGAGAGCCTCCGCTAGTAAATTGGCATCAAACTTGACATTATGAGCGACAAAAATCGCGTCCTCAATCAGTTCATAAACCTCACGGGCAACCTGTGAAAAATCCGGAGCTTGGCGCAAGCGCTGATCATCCAGTCCCGTCAGCTGTTTAATATGCTCATCCAAGTCCTCATGTGGATTAACATCTGTTTCATATGTTTGGCAAATCACCCCGTTTTCAATGATGACAATGCCGATTTGAATAATTTTTGCATTGCTGCTCGCACTTGTAGCCTCCAAGTCGATGACAGCATATTTATAGTTAGATTGTGTCATACTGCTATGATTATATCACAAATGCTAGCCTGAAACATCTGAAAATAAGCTGAGCCTCAAAATAAATTTTGTGCAAAATTTCTGCTTTTTTGTTACACTCTTTATTGAGAAAACATAAGCAAAGGAAGCCCAATGAAAGTTCACAAAATTGTCAATCTCATCGCTTTTGAAAATACTTATATCCTTGAAAATGACCGTCATGTCATCGTGGTTGACCCAGGCAGCGACTGGCAGAAAATCCAACGCAAGCTAAAAGAAATCACTAAGCCCATCACAGCTATTTTTCTGACTCATACGCATTACGATCACATTATGAGTCTGGATAAAGTCCGAGATAACTTTGCCAATCCACCCGTCTATGTAGCTGAGAGCGAAGCAAGCTGGCTCTATACTCCTACAGACAATCTATCTGGGCTTGACCGTCATGCATATTTGGAAGACATCATTCTCAGACCAGCTGAACACTTTTTCACCTATCACCACGACTACCAACTAGACGACTTTCATTTCTATGCTGTTCAGACACCTGGTCATTCTATCGGAGGAGTTTCCATTATTTTCCCAGAAGATCAGGTCGTTCTGACTGGTGATGCTCTCTTCCGTGAAACCATCGGCCGTACAGATCTACCGACTGGCAATCTGGAGCAGCTACTCACTGGTATCAGGAAAGAATTATTTGTCTTACCTAAAGATTATCGTGTCTATCCTGGGCATGGCAATGATACAACGATTGGCCACGAAAAGACTTTTAATCCATTTTTCTAATAAATCAATAGTGAGGCTGGGACAAAAGTCCTAGCCTCTCAATTGTCTTTGGATTGTCGAGCAAGACGCAGTGGATGAGTGGGCTCTACTAGGCTGATTTCATCAGTCTTTACAGCCCTACTCAACTGTGCGGAGGTGGGACGACGAAATCGAATTCTAACGAATTACCGATTTCTGTCCCAGCCTCGTTTTTATTTCAGGTCATAAAAAAACAGCATTGTGAGCTGTTTTATATTGTTAAATCTTCAAGAAGCGTCTCATTGAGATGGCTGACCCGAGTGCACCAATTAAGACTCCCAATACTGATAAAGAAGCAATCATAGCCGGAACAAACCAATCTGGTTCAATCATAGATAAGTTTTGAGCAACCAAACTTTTATTCATGGACTGAAAGGCCATATTATAAACAAAATAGACTAGGGCTGCTGGAACGATTGAGCCTAACAAACCAATCCAGGCTCCTTCAAAAAGGAATGGGCCACGGATATAACCATTTTTGGCTCCTACCAAGCGCATAATCTGAATCTCACGGCTCCGTGAAATAATGGTAATTCGAATAGTATTTGAAATCAAGAAGACGGCAATAAAGATAAGCAGACCTGCTCCTATCAGACCCCAAATTCGAATGAAGTCAGATAGAGCAAAGAGTCTCTTTGTATTTGCTCCACCATCCTGAACCTCAGACACTCCTTCAATTTTTTTAGCTGCTGCAGAAACGGATTCTACATATTGGTGCTCTGTCGTATCAACAATGTAAGCATCGTAAAGTGGATTAGAGTCTCCTTCAAAGACCTTCCATTCACTTCCCATCGTCTCTGTCAGTTTCTCATACTGCTCTTCTTTGCTTGAAAAAGTGACCTTTGAGACATGATCCATAGCAGTCAGAGCATCATAAATCTTATGATAATCTTCATTTTGAACTGTCTGACCTTCTTTTACAATCGTTTCACTGTTATCTGCAATATCCTTGCGCATATACACAACGACCCGGACATTGTTTGAAATGTCAGATGCTAATTTTGCTGTATTTAAGATAACAGAAGCAAAGATAGCAACCAAACTGAGAGTAATCATAACTGAACTCACAGCTGCTACTGTCATCCAACCATTTCGCTTGAGACTTTTCAGCGATTCTAGCAGGTGACGAAAAAATCTTCTAATCATCGTATCCGTATTCTCCTTCCGCCTCATCACGCACCACACGACCATTTTCGATGGCAATTACGCGGTGACGCAGAGTATTTACAATCTGGCTATTGTGGGTTGCCATTAGAACTGTTGTTCCTTGCAGGTTGATGCGCTCCAACAAATTCATGATTTCCCATGAATTATCTGGATCCAGGTTACCTGTCGGCTCATCAGCAATCAGCACCTTAGGATTATTGACAATGGCCCGCGCAATAGCAATCCGTTGCTGCTCCCCACCTGAAAGCTCATTTGGAAAAGAACGAACCTTGTGCTTGAGACCTACCAGATCTAAGACTTCCATAACCCGCTTTTTAATATTGCGGCGGCGCTCACCAATAACTTCCATGGCATAAGCAATATTTTCATAAACCGTCTTCTTAGGAAGCAGTTTATAATCCTGGAATACAACCCCAACCTGACGGCGCAGCATTGGCACATCCCGTTTTTTTATCTTAGCTAAGTTAAAGCCCGCCACATTTAAACTGCCTTTGTTTAATTTCACTTCACGGTAGAGCAGTCTGATAAAAGTTGATTTACCTGCACCTGAGGGACCTACGATATAGGCAAACTCCCCCGGTTCAATTTTCACAGACACACCACGCAAAGCAGTGGTTCCGTTGTCATATTTTTTGACAACATCTCTCATTTCAATCATTGACATGTATTGTAAAGAGTCCTTTCATAAGATGCTGAAGCTATCTAAATCATTCCATACTTCTAGCTTCAGTTTATTTTTTAGTTGAGACGCCATTTTAAATAGGCATCAATAAATCCGTCTAAGTCTCCGTCCATGACCTTATCTACCTGGGCTACTTCATAGCTAGTTCGATGATCTTTGACCATGGTATAAGGGGTGAAGACATAAGAACGAATCTGACTTCCCCAAGAAATCTCTTTTTTATCTCCCTTGAGCGAGTCTACTTCAGCTGCTTTTTTCTCTTGTTCAAGCTGGTAGAGCTTGGCCTGAAGCATCTTCATAGCCCGGTCACGGTTTCCATACTGGGTCCGGTCAACGGTAGACTGTACGACAATTCCTGTCGGAATATGCGTCAGCCGCACGCCCGTCGATACCTTGTTGACATTCTGCCCGCCGGCTCCTCCCGAGCGGAAAGTATCCATCTTGATATCATCATCGCGGACTTCTACTTCAATGGTATCATCCAACTCTGGCATGACCTCTACTGAGGTAAAGGAAGTATGGCGGCGTTTAGCTGAGTCAAATGGCGAAATTCGAACCAAACGGTGGACTCCCATTTCTGACTTGAGCAGACCGTAAGCATGCGGTCCTTCAAACGAAAGAGTGACGGACTTAATACCAGCCTCATCACCAGCCTGATAGTCCAAGACTTCTACTTTGAAGCCCTTGGCATTGCCAAAGCGCGTGTACATGCGCAACAGCATATCGCCCCAATCCTGAGCTTCCGTTCCGCCAGATCCTGGGTGGATTTCAAGGATAGCATTGTTATTGTCATAGGGCTCTGACAGCAAGAGAGTCATCTCGTAACTAGTCATCATTTTATCCAAGTCAGCCAGCTTGTCTTCCAGCTCCTCCTGAACAGAATCGTCCTCAGCCAGAAAATCAAGTAAAATTTCCGATTCATCAAACAAATCGGTCATCTGATGGAAATTTTCATAGGTTTGCTTGAGTTCGTTTAGGTCCTGAGATGTTTTTTGGGCTGCGATATTGTCATCCCAAAAGTCAGGTTCTGTCATCTTATTTTCTAAGATAGCGATTTCTTCTTCCAGACCTTCTAAGTCAAAGAGACCCCCTGAAAGAAGCTAATTTTTCACGATTTGCGTCAATTTTTTGACGAATTTCTGAAATATCCATAGTTACCTCTTTTCATATATCGTTTTATTATATCACATTTTCAGATATTTGCCTAATCAGATAATAATCCACTTTTATTTTATCCGATTTTATGCAGAGAGGCAAGAATAGCGCTTGCTTGTTACGGAATTGTTAGAAATGTAACATATAAAAACAGATTTAACACATAGCTTCATCTTATATTTCATTATATAATGGAAAACTTAAAAAGAATATAAATAAAAGCTCTCAGTAGCACTAATCACAGAATCTTTTGAGAGTTTTGAAATGTTTAAGCTGTTATCTAGAAAAAATGAATAATTCTGAACAAACCTCGCAGAATGAGGCCCTTTAATAAGTAATGCCCCTAGCCATTTTAAAACAGAGTATTTATGGAAAAGCTTTAAATACTGAGCGAGCTAGCTATGCAACCTCTTTATCAGTCTCCTTAAAATCTGTTTTTGATGTTTGAAGCAAGGATGACTTTCGATAAAATCCGAAAGTTGACTGACTGGCAGCCAAATGTGCCCGTCTGTTTCGCCTTCCTGATAAGAAATAGATGTCTTGTCACATGAAACAAGAGCCAGATAGTAGTCAAAATGGCACTGATCTGCTACTTCTGTTCTTTTCTCAAATAATTCCATGCTGTCGGGTACCAATCCCGTTTCCTCCTCAAGCTCACGGTGGGCAGCTACCAAACTGCTTTCATGAGCTAGGACACTCCCTCCCGCGCCAAACTCATAGTAGCCGGGATATAAAGGCTTGCTGGCAGAACGGCGCATAACGAGAATATCTCCATCTTCATGGCGAACCAAGACATTGACACAAAGATGAAACTGACCTTTAGGAACAGGCTCTCCTCTGACTAAAAGATGAGGCAGCATGTTTCGATTGAAGTCATAAGCATTCCAAACTTCCATTGCAACTCCTTTTGGCAATATAGCCATTAAACCACAGAAAAGTCAGTCCACTAGATGAACTGACTTTTAAATCAACATTTACCAAAACCAACCATCATTGTCGTTGATAGGTTCAGCTTCTTTTATCTTGCGAGGGCCGGTCCCGTACATTTCTTCTTCCAGATCTTCCTTATAGGGCATAACCATGGCCAGCAAGACATAAATCAAAATACCCAAACCAAAATTCACAACTGTAAAGATGATAAACAGGAAACGCAGCAAGCCAAGATCAAAGTTAAATTTGTCGGCCAGTCCAGACAAAACTCCTGAAATTACTCGGTTTCTTCTCAATTTATAAAACTTAGTTTTCATGATGATTGACCTCAACTATCATTATTTATTCCATTTTATCATAGAAAGCTGTTAAAAAAATCAGCCCAGAGGCTGATTCTGTATCTATTCCTTTTTCATTCGCTCAGCCTCTGTTAGGCTCCTCTTTGAAGAATGCCAGTTGGCCTCTACAGCGACCGCAACGGTATTTTTTAATGTTTACCCTGCGTCTACGACGGATAAGTGCTCCGCAACTCAGGCATTCATAGATGAGAAAGGCTTGCGAGTTGGACAAGGATGGAGTGTAGCGCAGGCCATCCACCTGCTTGAGTAATTCTTTAAAATCTCTATCTCCATGGCGGTAACCCTTGCGCTGATAATAGAGATGATAGTGGACCAACTCATGGCGGACAATTTTTCGAAAGGTCTCTAGCCCAAAAGTTTCATAGATTTTCGGATTGAAATCCAGATGGCCATCTTTGGGAAAGAAGCGTCCGCCTGTAGTGCGGAGACGCTTGTTCCAAAAAGCTTGGTGGCGAAATTCCCAGCCGAAATCTTCCAGCGAAACCTGCCTGACGTAGTTAGTTAGATTCATTTGGTGCTATCAGAGAGAGGTTGACCTTCTCCCGCTCCACATCTAGCTTATCCACCCAGACAGTGACCAGATCACCGACTGATAAGACTTGACTAGGATGTTTAATGAAGTTTTTACTGATTTTAGAAATATGGATAAGGCCATCTTCGTGGATGCCGATATCCACAAAGGCTCCGAAATCGACGACATTGCGGACGACGCCTTCCAATTTTTGACCGATGCGCAGATCCTTGATATCTAAGACATCCTGCCGCAGAACTGGTGCGTCAAAGGAATCTCGCAAATCTCTGCCAGGCTTGAGCAAATCAGCAATAATATCTTTGAGGGTTTCTTCTCCCAAGCCTAGCTCTGCAGCCAAACTAGCAGTCTCCACTGCTTTTAATTTGGCTTGGGCTGCTTCATCCAAACTGCTAATTTCAAGACGCTTAAAGAGCTCCTCCACCGCCTTATAAGACTCTGGGTGAACGCCTGTATTGTCTAGCAAGTTATCACTTTCGGGAATACGCAGGAAGCCGGCTGCCTGTTCAAAAGCCTTTGCGCCCAGACGTGGCACTTTCTTGATGGCCTCGCGAGACCGAATCAAGCCTTCCGTTTCCCGGTACTTGACAATATTTTCTGAGATAGTTTTATTAAGACCAGCTACATGGGCCAGCAGGGCAGGACTGGCGGTGTTGATATTAACTCCAACTTGGTTAACCACGGTATCAACGACAAAGTCCAGACTCTCAGACAGCTTTTTCTGGCTGACATCATGCTGGTACTGACCAACCCCGATAGACTTAGGATCAATCTTAACCAGCTCAGCTAAAGGATCTTGCAGACGGCGGGCAATGGAAATAGCTGAGCGCTTTTCAACCGTCAAATCTGGAAACTCATGACGAGCCAGTTCACTAGCAGAGTAGACAGATGCTCCGCTCTCATTGACGATAACATAGCTGACATTTGGATGAGATTTCAAAACTTCTGCTACAAAGGCTTCGCTTTCTCGGCTGGCCGTTCCGTTTCCGATGGCGATGATTTCCACACTAAACTGCTCAATCAGCTCTGATAACTCTTTCTTAGAAGCTTCAATCTGAGCTGGCTTTGCTGGCGCTACTGGATAGATAACATGAGTCGTCAGCATCTTACCTGTCGCATCAACAACAGCTAGCTTGGCTCCTGTCCGAAAGGCTGGGTCAAAGCCCAGTACTACACGACCTTTGAGAGGAGCAATCAGGAGGAGATGGCGGAGGTTATCTGAGAAGAGCTGAATCGCTCCATCCTCAGCAGCCTCAGTCAGCTCGGTCCGAATACGGCGCTCCATGGCTGGAATGATTTTCTTTTTAACCGCTTGCTGAACTGCTTCAATAATATAGGCATTTTTCACCTTGAAGCGTACTTCAAAGAAGCGCAGAATTTTCTCAAGATTGTGCTCAAAACCAACCTTGAGAATACCTAGCTTCTCACCACGGTTAAGAGCCAAGGTACGGTAGCCTTGCATGGTCGCTACTTTTTCGGAAAAATCATAATAAATCTGGAAGACCCGCTTTTCATCCAAATCCCCGTCTTTGAGACTGGATACGATAGAAGAATTAGTCTGCATCTCATGGTAGGTCCAAGCCCGCAGCTTGGTGTCTTCGGAAATCGCCTCAGTCAGAATATCCACTGCTCCAGCTAGAGCAGCTTCTGCTGTTGGAAAGGCTTCGCTAGTAAGTTTCTCAGCCTCTTCCTTCAGATTAGCCGCATCCTGTAGGATTAAGCGGGCCAAAGGAAAGAGACCTGCTTCACGGGCAATAGTAGCCTTGGTACGGCGCTTCTCCTTGTAAGGCAGATAAAGCTCTTCCACATCTGCCAGCTTTTCAGCAGCTTCAATCTCAGAACGCAGCGCATCCGTAAGTTTTCCCTGCTCCTCAATCTTAGCTAAAACCGTTACTTTACGCTCTGCCAAAGCAGTCATGCTCTTATCTAGGTCAATGATTGCCTTAATCTCGACCTCATCCAGATTTCCCGTCATTTCCTTACGGTAACGAGCAATAAAAGGAATGGTATTTCCCTCAGCAGTTAGATCTAGGACCTGTGATACTTGGCTTTCTTTAAGGCCCAATTTCTGGGCAATTTTTTCAATATTTAAATTTTCCATAACGCTTCTATTATATCATAATATGAAGCTGAAAAATCTATAAAGACTAGTTTAATCCATCTTTTTCTTGCTAGGATAAGTCTACTATCTCTGATCAATCATGGCTGAAAATATCATTTTTTTTCGTTTGGTAGTATAATAGAATTATTATTTTAGAAATGAGGTGCTTTCATGGCTGTTAAATTTACTAAAACAGACGATTTAGACAAGATGTTCGAGGAGTTTGCCACTCTGCCCAAGCTTGAAAAAGTAGAATTTCCAGATGACAAAAAGAAAAAAGAAGCGCAAGAAAAGGCTAAAAAAGCATGAGCTTCTTTTCTAACCTTCCTTCCAGCGTTTTACAGGCTGGTGCCATCTTTCTCTCCATTATCATTGAGGCTCTACCTTTTGTCTTGATTGGGAGTATCATTTCAGGCTTTATCGAGGTGTATGTCACGCCGGACAAGGTTTATCGTTTCCTGCCCAAGAACAAATGGGCCCGGATTTTCTTTGGGAGCTTGATTGGTTTTGTCTTCCCCTCTTGCGAGTGCGGGATTGTTCCCATTATAAATCGTTTTCTGGAAAAGAAAGTTCCCAGCTACACGGCTGTGCCTTTTCTGGTCACGGCTCCAGTCATCAACCCCATCGTGCTCTTTGCGACCTACTCAGCCTTTGGTAATTCCTTTCGAATGGCTCTACTTCGTGCTTTAGGTTCCATGGTCGTGGCTATTCTTTTAGGGATTTTTCTGGGCTTCTTTGCAGATAGTAATATCCAAAAAGAGAATCGCAAGGCTGTTCATGAGCATGACTTTTCACATCTCAGTAAGGGACAAAAGCTTTTTCAAGTCTTCGTTCAAGCTATTGATGAATTTTTCGATACAGGTCGTTATCTGGTCTTTGGCTGTCTCTTTGCTAGCCTAGTCCAAGTCTATGTGCCAACTAGAATCCTGACCTCCATCAGCTCGACACCAGCTGTCGCTATTCTCCTGCTCATGCTGCTGTCCTTCCTGCTCTCACTTTGCAGCGAAGCTGATGCTTTCATCGGGAGCTCCTTGATTGCTAGCTTCGGCTTAGCACCAGTCCTAGCTTTCTTGGTCATTGGACCTATGCTAGATGTCAAGAATCTGCTGATGATGAAAAACTACTTTAAGACACGCTTTATCTGGCAATTTATCAGTCTAGTTACCGTCATCGTCTTTCTTTACTCTTGGCTTGTGGGGGTGGTACTATGATTCGATTTCTAATCTTAGTCGGCTACTTTGAGATTACCATGTATCTGCAGCTGACGGGCAAGCTTAATCAATACATCAATCTCCACTATTCCTATTTGGCTTATCTATCTATGATTCTGTCTTTTGTCTTGGCAGTTGTGCAGCTTATCATCTGGATGAAAAAGATGGAGGTCCATAGTCATTTGACCTCTCGCTGGGCTAAGTTAGGCAGCGTGCTGCTCCTTGTCATTCCACTCTTTGTGGGAATTTTCTTTCCAACTGTAACCTTGGATTCGACAACCGTTTCGGCCAAAGGTTTCCATTTCCCGCTGGCTGAGGGAACTTCTGCAGCCGTCCAGCAGGATGAAGGCACAACCAGCCAATACTTGAAGCCGGATACCAGCACCTACTTTACTAAAGGGGCTTACGAAAAAGAAATGCGGGCTGCCGCCAAGAAATATGTCAAGCAAGATACCATTCAGGTCACAACTGAGAACTACATGGAAATCATGGAGGTCATCTATGATTATCCCGACGAGTTTGTGGGCAAGACGTTGGAATTCACCGGCTTTGTTTACAATGACCCCAGTGACCAGAAGAGTCAATTTCTCTTTCGCTTCGGCATCATCCACTGTATTGCTGACTCGGGTGTCTATGGTCTCTTGACGACCGGAAATACCCAGCATTTCAAGGATAATACCTGGATTCATGCCAAGGGGAAACTTGCCATGCACTACCATAAAAGTCTGGGACAAAGCCTGCCAACTCTAGAAGTTGAAAGCTTTGATAGGGTAGAAAAACCGGACAATCCTTACGTCTATCGAGTCTTTTAAAGCTTGAATATACAATATAAGTGCACAATAAAAACTCATAAGATTTTCTAGTAAAATAGAATTGAACCAACTAGTTACGAAAGGAAATCTTATGAGCTACCACCATTTTACCATAGATGAGCGGGAAAGTATTCTGATTTACCGTACAAAAGGACTGAATTTTTCTCAAATCGGAAAATTACTTCACCGTCATCCTTCCAGCATTAGTCGGGAATGGAAACGTCATACGGAAGAAAACAGCTACTCTCCTAACAAAGCACAAGCAGCTTATCAACTTGCAAAATCACATTGTGGACGAAAGAGAAAGCTGGATCTAGACTCGAATCTAAGCAAAATAGTCAAGCACCTTTTTCTCGATTGCCAATGGTCTCCTGAGGAAATAGAAGGTCGGTGATGCCTAGAGTATGGGAAATCTGTTATTAGTTATCAAACGATTTATAGAGCCATCTATCGCGGTCACTTTGACGACAAGCTGTCACATGGTGCTCGTGGTGTGATTCGCAAACTCCGTCATCGTGGGAAAACACGTCATACGAAAGGTCATGTTGAAAACAGAGGGAAATTTTCTATTTCTCATACCATTCATGAAAGACCCGAAGAAGCAAACAAGCGAACTAGGATCGGTGATTGGGAAGCAGACACGGTTGCAGGGAAAACTGGGAAAGCTTGTCTAGTTACTCTAACGGATCGCTATTCTCGTTTTCTTAAAATCAAAAAGGTAGCGGTCAAAAAAAGCAAACTGGTCATAGAGGTTATGGTACAAATGTTGGAGCCCTTGCCGAAAGAAACCGTCACTCCCGATAGAGGAAAAGAATTCACGAATCATCAAGACTTGACTGACAAATTAAAGGTAGAGGTCTATTTCCCAGACCCTCATGCGCCTTGGCAACGGGGAACCAATGAGAATACGAATGGATTACTACGAGAATATTTTCCCAAAGGGAGTGATTTGACATTTATTGATGAGCACACCATTCAGCTGTGGGAGGATAAACTAAATAATAGACCACGAAAGTGTCTCAACTGGAAAACTCCTTATGAAGTATTTTATGGCAAAATTGTGCACTTAATTTGACAATTCAAGAGTCAAACACCTGTGAAAATCCATTTTCATGGGTGTTTCTTTTATATGCAATCCCTGCAATTCATTCTTCCCCCTCTACCAAGTTAGTCTGCCCGACTTTTATAAATTACAAGAGCCTTGATTAAAGTTGCTATTTGATTTTTTTCTCTCCTATCTTGGGAAAATCGTGCTACAATAATACTATCTCATTTGAAAAGGAGTTATTTTTATGAAGCAAGAAAAAGCAAGGAAACAAGATTTGCTTTCTATTCTGGCTGTGGCCTTAGTCGCCTTTGCTGGAATTCTTTCAGAGACTAGTATGAATGTGACCTTTCCCCACCTCAGCCAGGTCTTTGGCTTGGGCCTAGGAGTACTACAATGGATTACGACTGGCTACCTGCTGGCGGTCGCCATCACTATAACGCTGGGAGCGACTCTGGCCCACAACTGGACTGAGCGTCGCATCCTCTTTACCTCACTCGCCATCTTTAGCCTTGGAAATCTGATTGCCACGCTGGCACCAGATTTTACCTTCCTAATGATAGGACGAATCCTCCAAGGCGGAGCGACTGGAATTGCCATGCCGCTCATGTTTAATCTCATTGTAGAACGAATCCCTCGGAAAAATATTGGACTTTTCATGGGACTGAGCGGTCTAGTCATCAGCCTGGCACCAGCCATCGGCCCGACCTACGGAGGCTATATGATTGCCTCCTTTGACTGGCATATGATTTATACCTGTATCTTACCGGTTCCCATCATTTCTTTTTTACTAGCCTATTTTAACCTACAAAATTCAACTGGTAAAAGCAAGCGTCCTTTTGATATGCTTGGCTTTCTCTCTCTTGCAGTTGCCCTTTCCTTTTCTTTAATGACCATTTCCAGTTTGGAAGAGGGAGCCAGCGTTAATTGGCTTTATCTGGCCATTTTCCTTATTTCCTTTGTCTTTTTCATCTGGCGGAGTCTGACTGTCCAACATCCATTTCTGGACATCCGTATCTTGAAAGAACCAACGATTTTCTTTGGAATTCTACCTTTTTTGATCTTTCAATTTTCCAACCTATCCAGCAATTTTCTCATTCCCAACTTTCTCGTGCTGGTCAAGAATGTCTCAACCGCTCAAGCTGGATTTTCCCTCCTTCCAGGAACTATGATCGGAGCTTTCATGTCTCCTTTTCTGGGAAAATTATACGATAACAAAGGCCCTAAACTGTCTCTCTTTGGCGGTAATAGCCTAGTCTTTCTCGTCATGATTGTCTATAGCTTCTTTACAAACTGGCTCAATTTCCCACTAATCTTAGGTTTTTATATCCTCTTTACTCTGGGCCGCAACATGGCCTTCAACAATACTATGGCCCTTTCCGCCTCACAAGCTAGCAAAGGAAAAATAGCAGATGTAACTGCCCTCTTTCAACTAGCTCAGACCTTCGCAGGCGCCTTGGGAACAGCAATTGCAGCCGTCCTGCTCAATCAAGCACCCGACACCACAACTGGTGTCCACAATGTCTTCAGCCTGCTTTTAGTCCTCGTGGGTGGCAACTTTATTTTCTACTATTTCCTCTTTCGAGCTATTAAGAAGAAAAGCAAATCCTAAACTCGTATCCCGACTTTCCCTCGGGATATTTTCTTTCCACCAAATCCGAATTTTTCAAATACAATTTTTCTGAAAATTGTGATAAAATAGAAACAATCACATTTAGATAGGTAATAGGTATCATGTCTTCAAAAGTTATTGTTACAATTTTCGGTGCCAGTGGGGACTTGGCCCAAAGAAAACTATATCCTTCCCTGTTTAGACTTTATAAATCTGGCAATCTTTCTGAACATTTTGCCGTTATCGGAACTGCCCGCAGACCTTGGAGTAAGGAATATTTTGAGTCTGTCGTTGTCGACTCTATCTTAGACCTAGCTGACAGTCCTGAGCAAGCCCAAGAATTCGCCAGTCATTTTTATTATCAAAGCCACGATGTGCAGGATACCGAGCATTATATTGAGCTGTGCAAGCTGCAAAACAAGCTCAATGAGGAATATCAGGCAGAGAACAATAAACTCTTCTTCCTCTCTATGGCTCCTCAGTTTTTTGGAACCATTGCCAAGCACCTCAAATCTGAGCATATCGTTGATGGAAAAGGATTTGAGCGTCTGATTGTCGAAAAACCCTTTGGGACAGATCTGGCAACTGCCAGCAAGCTCAACGAAGACTTACTGGCCACTTTTGACGAAGAACAGATTTTCCGGATTGACCACTATCTGGGCAAGGAAATGATCCAAAACATCTTCGCGATTCGTTTTGCTAATCTCCTGTTTGAAAATATTTGGAACCGCAATTACATTGATAATGTGCAGATTACGTTTGCTGAAAAGCTCGGTGTTGAAGAACGCGGTGGCTATTATGATCAGTCCGGAGCCCTCCGTGATATGGTGCAGAATCATACCTTGCAACTCCTCTCTCTACTAGCCATGGATAAGCCAAAAAGCTTTACCAAAGAAAACATTCGAGCAGAAAAAGTCAAAGTTTTTGAGCGCCTTGTTCAGCCAAGTGAGGACGATTTGAAGCGTCTCTTCATTCGGGGGCAATACAAGTCTGGCAAAGTCAACGGCAAAAAATACATTTCCTACCGTAGCGAGCCCAATGTCAATCCTGAATCGACCACTGAAACTTTTGTTTCTGGTGCCTTCTTTATTGATACTGACCGTTTCCGTGACGTGCCTTTCTTCTTCCGAACTGGAAAACGCCTGACCGCAAAGGGTACTCATGTCAATATTGTTTTCAAGCAGATGAATTCCATTTTTGGTGAGCCGCTCAAACCAAATATTTTGACTATTTACATCCAGCCAACCGAAGGATTTTCACTCAGTGTCAACGGAAAAGAAGTCGGCGAGCTCTTTAATCTAGCCCCGATTTCATTTGATTACCGGACAGATGCCACAGCCTCAGGAGCCTCTCCAGACCCGTATGAAAAGCTGATTTTTGACGTCCTCAATAACGACTCGACCAATTTCAGCCACTGGGATGAAGTCAAAGCTAGCTGGGAATTGATTGATAAAATCGAACAGCTGTGGAGCCAAAACCAAGTGCCGCTGCATGAATACGCTGTTGGTTCTATGGGACCAGAAGCTGCCTTTGATCTATTAGCGCAATTCGGAGCCAGCTGGCAATGGCAGCCTGATAAATAAGAGCTACTTTCAAACATAGAACGATAAGCACACAACACTAGGAATTACTAGCCAGATGGCAAGTTCTTTGAAAAAAAAGTAAAACAGAACATAAAAAGATTATCAACCAAGTTGTACTGACCCCAAAAAGTTAGACAGAAAAATCTAACTTTTTGGGGTGCGGTTCAAGTTGATAATCTTTTTTATTTTGTACCAGATAAAATACACTTAAACTTTGTTTTTGACTTCGAAAGAACCAAGACTAAAACTCTTTATCAATAAGCCTAATAGCAAGTAACTTTGATGACCTAATTTCCTTCTTCTTTCTGGTAAAAATTCATGCCAACCTCAGTATCCTCGATGAGAATATCATCAGTCTGCCCCAACAGCAGCAAAGCGATGTAAAAGTCACCAACACAACCCGCTGCATGAAGACTAGCTAGAGGCATGTAGAGAGTTGAACTGAGCAAGCCCAGCATGGCCAATAAAGTCAGAAGTAGGCTAATCAAAACAAAGGGAGCCAAACCAATGACCAAGAAGTCCTTACGATGGTAGAAGGTACCTGGACTAGTCGCATAGGCCATCCCATTTTTAAAACCAAACTTGACCTTGGCTTTCCCTTTACCAAAAAACTTGAAGAAGAAACCGTGGATGTACTCATGGATGA
The DNA here is from genome assembly GCF_058933875.1 of Streptococcus sp. STC1396. Lineage (NCBI taxonomy): Bacteria > Bacillati > Bacillota > Bacilli > Lactobacillales > Streptococcaceae > Streptococcus > Streptococcus sp. STC1396. Next base: position 94,004 of record NZ_JBZYCU010000002.1, read on the forward strand.
CGACAAGGATAAAGGTAAAAACTAACAAATAGACGATATCTAGACCCGAAAAATCATAATGATCGGCTCGGAAGATTAGCTGGGTCAATTTCGCAAAAAGCACAGAGAAGGGAAAAATCAGCAAGATCCCCGCTACATTTAGACCGATTACATATTTCTTTTCTTCCATAAAGTTGATTTTTTTGATTAATTTCATGATGAACTCCTTTTTGGCCGCCAAACAGCTTATTTGAAATATCTTTTAACTGCTTGATAAGACTCCGCATTGATATAGACAAAAATAATGGTTAAGACAATCATACCAGAAGCGACCTGCATTGGTGTCCCAGCTCCAAGAATAAAGAGTAAGACATAAAGGCCTGGAATGAGGCGCTGATTGAGATTGAAGAGGGTCAAAAAGCTTTGTTCATAATGAGCCTGCAACTCCCCTTCATCATAGGACAGCGCATAGTCCTTCATCTCCTCAATGGTTGGCATAGCAGATAATTTATATTGACGAACCTTCTGAGTGGTTTTCAATACAAGAATTTGACCTAAAAGCAATGCAAGAAACAGTGCAATATCATAAAATGGAATGTCAATCGTCATGTCTGACCCTAGTAGCGGACCTAGGTAGCTCACTCCTACAAAGAGGGTAAATAGAGTCAGAGCAGACGAGATATTATATAAAATCGTCGCATATTCTAGGGTTTTAAAAGTTTGACGATAGAGCTCATAGCTTCTGTCATCATCTTCTTCTCTCTGGTAAGCCCCGTGAACTTTATGCGTCTGATAGAGCAAGAAAAAGGTTACGGGATAGAGAATGAACAAACTCGCTCGGCCAATGTTCTTCAGCAATTCAACATTTAAAACAGTCGGCCAAGAAAAATGTTCAAAATGAGCCATTATAAAACCAACTACCCCTCCTAATATAACAGCAAGAATTAAGATGCCGATATTTCTCAATATTCTTTTCTTTGTTGACATTGTTTTCTCCTATTCTTAAATAAGCGCAGTCAGCCAAGCCATGACTTGACTAATAAAGTCAGAGGCAATCTCCAGTATTTCACGGCCAAATAAAGGTAAAAGAATCAGCACTGTCATCAGAAAAATAAAGTGATTTCTGACTTTTTGGCTCATTTTATTCCACAAATAATCCTTTTGGAACCATCCTGCCAGATAGGCATAGCCCAAGGCTACAAAAATCCCCAACTCAGTTGACGATAGCACAATAACTCCTAAAATGAGACGAATATACGCTACGTTTATCCCAAAATAATCCGCCAAACCTGCACAGACACCTGCAATTTTTGCTTGGTCTTGGTTGACTTTAAAGTTTTCCATAAATTCTTGCATTGTTTTCTCCTTGTTTTACTTTCCGTCACTTTATGACCTCTAGCTTACTAGTCAGCAAAGTAAACCCTAAGTCGCTAAGATGACTAGCATTAAATATCTTCAGTTCCCGATTTTTCCTAATGGCCTACTCTTCCTCCACTAGGCGAAAGACATTTTCGACATTTTCGTTGAAAATCTGAGCAATTTTGAGAGCAATAACCACGGAAGGTGTGTACTCATCCCGCTCGAGCAAACTAATCGTTTGCCGCGACACGCCGGCTTTCTTGGCCAGCTCAGTCTGATTCAGCCCGTCTCTAGCCCTCAGCTCTTTCAGTCGATTTTTCAGCTTCATAACAACACCTCTCAGCCCTCTCTCAGTTCAACAGATTTGATATCGTCAATTCGCATCAATTTCATTCTTGTTTGACCTTTTTTATTGGTCTTACTCAACTTAACCCAATCGTCATCGGCATCAACTACCTCCCAGGACTCTGTCCCTAAAACTTCACCGATTATGATCGGTTTTTTCCCAATCATTTCTTTAAAAAAACGTGACATTTCTCCACTCCTTTCTTTATTTCTCTCTAAACGTTTCAACTTCTTTTTCACATTGTTCAATTTACTGGATGATGTCAACCAAAAAACGAAACATACCGGAACTAGAAACCAAAACAGTATATCCATGAGTCCCTCCTTTTGTCTTTTCTTCTTAACTTAAATACATTGTAACAGATTCTTTTCTTTTTGACAAGTATATTTGTCAAAAAAATAAAGATTTTTGTCATAAAGTATAGAATCATTGACAAAAGAAAACCCAGCTTCAGCTGAGTTTCTAATCTACTTCTTCAAATACTTCCTTGAGAGTGCCTACGCCTCGCTGGATTTCTTCCTCACTGATGGTCAGAGGTGGCAGGAGGCGAATCACATTCGTTCCAGCTGTAAGAACAATCAAGCCTTTTTCCCGTGCTTTTTCAACTAGGACAGACAGGTTAGAGCTTGTTTCGATTCCAATCATCAAACCCAGACCTCTAATAGCTAGGATCCTTGGATTTCCTTGGAGGGCTGTTTGCAATTCTCCGACTAGCAATCTGCTTTTCTCCTGAACTTCTTCCATGAAGTCAGGTGTTTTTAGTTGGCGCAATGTTTCTAAAGCAGCTGCCATGGCTAATCGATTACCGCCAAAAGTTGAACCATGACTGCCGTAATTAAAGGCTGAAGCCAGCTCTTTCTTGCCTAGCATTGCCCCTACTGGCACTCCATTGGCCAGTCCCTTGGCCAAAGTCACAATATCTGGCACAATGCCATAGTGTTCAAAGGAATAAAGCTTACCCGTTCGACCCATCCCTGTCTGCACCTCATCCACTACTAGCAAAATCTTGTTTTGCCGACAAAAATCAGCTAAATCCTGAACAAATTGCTCATCAGCTGGCAGGACACCCGACTCTCCTTGAACCAATTCCAGCATCACAGCAGCAGTATCACTATTGACTAAGGCTTTAACACTAGCTAAATCATTATAAATGGCATAGCTGAAATGAGAAAGACCGTCACCAAATCCTATTTTAATTTTCTCTTGGCCAGTCGCAGCCATCGCCCCGAAAGTCCGACCGTGAAAGGACTGCTGAAAACTAATAATCCCCTGCTTGCCACTGGCCTTGCGGGCCAACTTAATGGCTGCTTCATTGGCCTCCGCCCCACTGTTGCAGAAAAATGCTAGGTAATCATAGCCAGCAACCAACTCCTCAGCCACCTTTTCTTGCAGTGAGCTGAGATAAAGATTGGGACTGTGCCAAATTTGCTCGGCCTGCCGAAGCAGAGCCGCTTGGACTTGTGGGTGAAAGCCCAAATTGGTCACACCAATCCCAGAAGAAAAATCCAAATAAGCACGCCCTTCACTATCCATCAGATAGTTGCCCTCGGCCTTGACAAATTCAATCGAGGCTCGATTATAATTTTGAAATAAAAAACTCATATTTATCCCTCTGCTATCAAGGTTCCTGCCGAAAGACTATTTCCAATCCAGACCTGACTGACACCAGATAGGACTGTCTGAACAGCACTTTCGATTTTTGGAATCATACCATCCTTGATAATTCCTTTCTGGATTTTTTGGGGTACTTGGCTGGTCAAAATCTGTGGCAGCACTTTTTTATCTTCCAAGACACCTTGCGTATCCGTCATTAAAATCAATTTCTCTGCCTGAAATTTTTTAGCTACAGCAGCAGCCAGATAATCCGCATTGATATTCAATACTTGACCGTCTGCATTTTCCCCAAGTGAAGCCAAAACCGGAATAATATGGTCAGCCAAAAGCTGCTCCAAATAACTGCTGTGAATATCCGTGACCTGACCAACATAGCCATAAATTGATTTGTCAATATAATCCGCCGACACGGTCTGGCCCAGATGAGACACTAACTGAATGCTGTCAATATCAGCTTGATTGAACTGTTGAGTCAGACCCTGCCCAACGATATCCAGAAGAGCTTTCTTGATGATAGGAATATCCGACTGGTTGGTCACACGCAGCCCCTTGATCTTACGACTCGGCAAATGACGTTCCAGCAAGAGCTGATTGATGACAACACCTCCTCCGTGAACAAGAATAATTTTTTTCCCATTATCGACCCAATTTTTCACCTGCTCGATAAAAGAAGTGGATAATTTCTGAGCGGCAACACCACCAATTTTAATCACGATAACATCTTTCATATTATTTCTCCTTAGGTTCTGTAGAGGGCATTTATTTTCACATAATCATAAGACAAGTCACAACCCCAAGCTTGTCCAGTAGCGTCTCCGTCATGGAGGTCAATGGTAAGAGTGACTTCATCCTGCCCCATCATTTCTTGCATTTCTTCTGCATCAAAAGCAACTGGACTAGAAGCCAGCATAACCGGCAGCTGACCGATAAAGATATCAATATTTGCCACTGACAACTCGGCTCCTGCATATCCAATCGCGGCTATAATTCGGCCCCAATTTGGATCTTCTCCAAAAATCGCTGTCTTGACTAGACTGGAACCGACCACACTTTTGGCAATCATTCGCGCACTCAGGCTGTCCTGAGCATGCAGAACATTCACCTCAATCAGCTTACTCGCTCCCTCTCCGTCTTTAGCAATCTTCTTCGCCAAATCTTCCATTACATAGTGCAGCATCTGGGCAAAGCGCTCAAACTCCTCTGTATCGGGCAAAATTTCTTCATTTTGAGTACAACCGTTGGCCAAGACTAAAACCATATCATTAGTTGACGTATCTCCATCCACTGTAATTTGATTGAAAGTCGTTTCAACATTCTGTCCAAGTGCTTTCTGCAATGTTTGGCTAGATATATTGGCATCACAAGTGATAAAAGCCAACATGGTAGCCATATTAGGATGAATCATTCCTGATCCTTTTGCTACTCCCGCCATGGTCACTAAATCCTTACCAAATCGTTCTGTCACAACACAGGTTTTCGTGCAGGTATCTGTCGTTAGAATCGCTCGAGCAAAATCATCGGCCTTACCACTGATGACAATTTGCGACAGACCATTTTTCAGCGCATCCATTGGAAGCAGCTCACCGATGACTCCTGTTGAAGCAAGACCGACCAAGTCAGGCTCAATCTTCAGTTTTTGTGCTGTCAGCCTTTGCATCTCATAGGCATCTTCCATTCCTTGGATTCCTGTACAGGAATTGGCTACACCTGAATTGACCACTACTGCCTGTAGTTTCCCACTTTTTTTCACAGATTCTCTCGTAACGATAAGCGGAGCCGCAATAACCTTGTTGGTCGTATAAACTCCTGCAGCGCTAGCTGGTACTTCTGAAACAATCCAGCCAAAGTCTAGCTTCTTTTTCTTAAAACCAGCATATAGGCCGTCGGCCGAAAAGCCTAGGGGACTGGCAATATTTCCATCAATTACTTTCATTCTGACTCCAATCATCACTATACAAATAGAGGTGGACTGAGAAGTCCTTCCGTCTCTTGAAAACCAAACATAAGATTCATATTTTGGACAGCTTGTCCAGCCGCTCCCTTGACCAAGTTATCCAGAACTGCAACTACCGTTAAAATATTGGTCACCGGATTGTAATCAAAACCTATATCTGTGTAGTTAGTACCAATCACTTGATGCAAGGTTGGTAAGGCTGCCTGCACTCGGACAAAAGGCTTATCCTGATAACATCGTCGATAAATACTGGAAACATCTGCTACATTCAGGCCTTTTTTCAATTTTACATAGACCGTCGCTACAATCCCACGATTGACTGGGATCAGAGAAGTCGAAAACTGGATAGATGCAAGCTTCTCATCAAAACTCTGTAAAAACTGAACAATTTCAGGAATATGCTGGTGCTGATTTAGTTTATAAGTGACATAGTTATCATGAACCTGTACGAAATGACTGGCTTCTGTAGGATTTTTCCCTGCACCAGTCAGACCACTCTTAGCATCCACAATAATAGAATCAAGCTCAATAGCCTGCGCTTGCAACAGAGGCACCAAGACCAGTTCCGTTGCTGTAGCATAGCAGCCTGGATTGGCAATAAAGCGCTTCTCACTCACATCTGCAAATTCAGACAAGGCATAAATAAACTTTTTCTGAATACTTGCCTGAGCAGGTTCTTTTTTATACCATTTTTTATAAATATCCCCTGGTAGGCGATGATCTCCAGACAAGTCAATTACCGGAAAATCTGCTGCAATAAAATCTGCCACCATCTCTTTTGCCACCCCGCTCGGAGTTGCAAAAAATACCAGATCAGCTTGCTGCATAATACGCTGACTATCAAATACCTCAATTTTTAGGTCACACAGCCCTTTTAAATGTGGATAAAATTCTGACAAAAACTTGCCAATTTCCTTCGTCGCATGAATCGAAACGACCTTAGCTCTTGGATGATGCTGTAGGATACGAAGGAGTTCTAATCCTGAGTAACCTGTAATTCCAACAATCGAAATACGCATATTTTAAAACTCCTTTGTATAAATATGCGTATAATTCTACTATCAAAATCTAATTTTGTCAAGTAATAATTGTATTTTTATTCATAAAAACGTTTAAATTAAACATTTTCTTGTTTTTAGAAAAGCAAGAAAAAAGACCAGGACATCAATCCTGATCTTAAAAAATCTATTATAATTTCTCAGCAACTGCTCCAAGTAAATCTTGGATGGCTGACTGCTTGCTGCCGCCGGCCATAGCCATGTCTGGCTTACCACCGCCTCGACCATCTACAATCGGTGCCAATTCCTTAATCAGATTACCAGCGTGCACTTCCTTGGTCTTACTAGCTACGAGAACGTTAACCTTATCTCCAATGGCTGCGACCAGAACGAGAACATCTGAATAGTCCTTCTGCTTCCAAGTGTCAGCAAAGGTGCGCAGGGCGCCTGCATCGGAAACAGAAACCTGACTTGCGATAAAGTGATGTCCATTTGCGTCTTGAACATTCTTGAAGACTTCCCCAGAGGCCGCTGCTGCTGCTTTTTCCTTGAGCTCAGCATTCTCTTTTTGGAGTTGGCGAAGCTGTTCTTGCAGAGATTCTACCTTATTAGGCACTTCCTTGATTTGCGGAGCCTTGAGAGTCACTGCGATAGCCTTGAGCGCCTCTTCTTCCTCACGGTAAGCTTCAAAGGCTTCCTTGCTGGTAACTGCCAAGATACGACGAGTTCCAGATCCGATACCTTCTTCTTTGATAATCTTGAAAATCCCGATTTCAGAAGTGTTGCCCACGTGAGTTCCTCCGCAAAGCTCGACTGAGTAGTCACCGATGGTTACGACGCGAACTTCTTTACCATATTTTTCACCAAAGAGCGCCATGGCACCCATTTCCTTAGCCGTGTCAATATCCGTCTCTACTGTCTCAATGGCAAGGGCTTCCCAGATTTTCTCATTGACTTCTTGCTCGATAGCGCGCAGCTCTTCTGCTGCCACCGCTTGGAAATGCGTAAAGTCAAAGCGCAGGAATTCTACTTCATTCAGAGAGCCTGCCTGAGTTGCATGGTTACCAAGAACATTATGCAGTGCAGCATGCAGGAGGTGAGTCGCCGTGTGGTTTTTCATCACACGGTGGCGACGGCTGTGGTCAATTTCTAGTTTATAGCTTTGACCGAGAGCCAGAGGAGCCAAAACTTCTACAGTATGCAGTGGCTGACCATTTGGTGCCTTTTGCACATCCGTCACTTGCGCTACTAGATTGCCTGCTGCATCAAAGATTTGACCGTGGTCAGCTACCTGACCACCCATTTCTGCGTAGAATGGTGTTTCTGCAAAGATGAGGGCAGCTGTGCCTGTCTCAACAGACTTCACTGCTGCATCGTCCGCCACGATAGCAAGAAGTTCAGCTGTCAGCTCTTCTTCTTCGTAGTTAAAGACACTCTCTACTGTGATGGCCTGCAGGGTTTCATTTTGCATGCCCATTGAGCCGCCCTTGACGACAGAAGCACGCGCCCGATCTTGCTGCTCTTTCATAGCCGCTTCAAAGCCAGCACGGTCTACAGTCATGCCTGCTTCTTCAGCGATTTCCTCAGTCAACTCCAGTGGGAAACCGTAAGTATCGTAGAGTTTGAAGGCATCTTGACCAGAGATGATTGTCTGACCTTTTTCTTTCAGGTCTGCTACGATGCCTTGGGCAAAGTGTTGACCAGAGTGCAGAGTACGAGCAAAAGATTCTTCTTCACTCTTGATAATCTTTTCAATAAAGTCTTTCTTTTCAAGGACTTCTGGATAGTAGCTTTCCATAATCTTGCCCACAGTTGGAACGAGTTTGTAAAGGAAAGGCTCATTGATACCCAATTTTTGACCATGCATTGAAGCACGACGAAGAAGACGGCGAAGGACATAGCCACGGCCTTCATTTCCAGGAAGAGCGCCATCACCAATGGCAAAGGAGAGAGAGCGGATATGGTCTGCGATAACCTTGAAACTCATATTGTCGCCATCTTGGTCATAGACCTTGCCGGACAGCTTCTCTACTTCACGAATGATTGGCATGAAGAGGTCGGTCTCGAAGTTAGTCTTAGCCCCTTGGATAACAGCGACCAAACGCTCCAAACCTGCGCCCGTATCAATGTTCTTATGTGGCAATTCCTTGTACTCGCTACGCGGTACAGCAGGGTCAGCATTGAACTGTGACAAGACGATATTCCAGATTTCGATATAACGGTCATTTTCAATATCTTCTTCTAAGAGGCGCACTCCCATATTTTCTGGATCAAAAGCCTCACCCCGATCAAAGAAAATCTCTGTATCTGGCCCAGAAGGTCCCGCACCGATTTCCCAGAAGTTGTCCTCAATCGGAATCAAATGACTAGGCTCAACGCCCATAGCAATCCAGTGGTTGTAAGAGTCCTTGTCAGCTGGATAGTAGGTCATGTAGAGCTTGTCTTTAGGGAAGTCAAACCAATCAGGGCTAGTCAAAAGCTCGTAAGCCCACTCAATGGCTTCATCACGGAAGTAATCGCCGATAGAGAAGTTGCCCAGCATTTCAAACATGGTATGGTGGCGGGCAGTCTTTCCGACATTTTCAATATCGTTGGTCCGAATGGCTTTTTGAGCATTAGTAATCCGTGGATTCTCTGGAATAATGGTTCCATCGAAATATTTCTTGAGGGTTGCTACACCAGAGTTAATCCAAAGCAAAGTTGGGTCATTGACTGGCACCAAGCTGACAGACGGTTCTACTGCATGACCTTTAGTTGCCCAAAAATCCAGCCACATTTGACGAACCTGAGCACTTGACATTTGTTTCATTTGTTTTTTCTCCTTAAATTTTTTCTAAAAATAGTTACTTTATGACGACGAGCTTTCCAGCATCTCCACATAGTCAATAGCGACGCAGAGAGAGATGACCAAATCTGCATAAGTCTCATCATAGATATGAACCTGATAAGTAGAGGTCAGATGAAAGAGCTCCTTGGTAATCTCTGCAACGACTTGATTGCTGTCATCCAGCAGACGAAAGTTTAAATCCCAGATATTCCCTTCAACTCGTAGCCCCAAATTATCAAATTTATACTTATCACGCAAAATCGTGAATTTCTGACGGATATAAAAGCTATGTCCGTTGCTGAGCTTGATCTCAAACTGGGGCAGGAAAGTTAGAAAGGTTTTGGTAATCTGGCTGACAGTCTGCCCCTGTGCATCGTAGATGGTAAAAGTCTTAGGAATCTGGAAAAAAGATCCTTCCACTTGGTAATCTACATTGCCTCGATCGTCCTTGATATCAAAACGTTCGCCGCCTAAGCGAAATTTCTGTTTGACCAAATAGGTTTTCATCGTTTGACCTCCACAGTCAATATAAAAGACAAGTTCCTTGTCCGAAGGGCGAAAAACCGCGGTACCACCTTCATTCAATGAACTTGTCATTCTCATTTCATATTCTATTTTCCAAGATGAGTAGCATGATTTCCCGTCTCAGATGGCTCGCAGCACCGCCAATTCTCTGAACTAAGAACTTGAAAAATCAATTCTCACCAGTCTTATTATACTTGCTTATTCTCTTTTCGTCAACCTTATTCTGCAGCTGATGAAGAACTGCTTTCAGCTGCTGAGCTGGACTCAGAAGTTTCTGAGCTGCTGGCAGCACTTGAGGAAGCAGAGGCAGATGAATCTGAGGTTTCTGATTCAATATATTGTGCAAAAACATTTTGGAAAGCAGCATCTTTCACCTTAATATTTGCATCTTTCAACTCTTTGGCTACAACTGAGCGAATGAAGCTAGCATCATTTTGTTTTTGCGTTAAAATAACTTCTTTCAGCTGCTTTTTATAATCCTTCCAATTTGAAGATTTTTCAGATTTTTTGACCAACTTAACAATATAGAAGCTGGAGCTATAATTTTGAGAACTTCGAACAGTTATAACATCTGAAATTCCATTTTCTTCTAAGGCAAAAGTAGCTTTTTTCACAGCATCTGGAACATCTGTCGAGCCAGAATCAAACTTCACTTCTCCACCTTTTTCTTTGGTTGCTGCATCTGTTGAGTTATCTTTTGCGATTTGACCAAAATCAGCACCTTCCGCTTTAGCCTGTTCAAGGATTTCTTTAGCCTTATCTTCGCTGTCCAGCTTGATGATTTGAGCAGTCACTTCTGGCGTATAATTTGCAAAGGCAGCCTGATAGTTTTCATCTGTCAATTCTTTTTTAGCAGCTTCTTTTACAGCATACTCAACCAATTTATTGGTCCGAATTTGATCCTTGTAGGCATCTTCGGTCAATCCGTTTTGTGCAAGAACCTTTTGGAAAGCAGAGCCATAGGCTGATTTCATTTTATCAAAGGCTTCTGTCACCTCTTTATCGGTTACCTTTTTACCGTATTTATTTTCAAATACTTCCTTGATCGTCATTTGAAGCAAGACTTGCTGAGCAGCTCCATTGCTCTTAACTTGATCATAAAACTCATTAACCGTAATTGTGTTTCCCTTCATGGTAATAATGTCTTTACCATCTGCTTGCGAACACGCAGCTAACGCAACAACGGATAAAAGTGTCACAGCTCCTGCGAACAATTTTTTCTTCATAGAATGTTTTTCTCCTCGCTTTTATATAAATTCACTTTGTCTATTGTACCACAAATCTAACTTGATATCTTAAATTTTGCTAAAAACTTTTAAATAACAGGATAATTTCAGATATCTCATTTTTTTCTAATCATAAGCAACCCATCTCCCAGCGGAAGCAGGCTCGCAGTCAGGTCTGGATTGTCCAAAGTTACATCAAAAAGACTATGCAAGCCACGGTAAATAGCCCGCTGACCACGCTTAATTTCCTCAAAATGCTTGGCAACATCTCCTCCTTGAAAGACATCATCAATGAGGACCAGACCACCAGGATTGAGGTGCTTGAGAACTTGGGGCAGAAAGACCACATACTTAGACTTGGCAGAGTCCATAAAGACAAGGTCGTAGGAATCCTCCAGTGTCTCAAGCAGATCCATTGCATCGCCTTCCAGCAGAGTGATCTGCTGGCGGCTGTCATATTTAGCAAAATTAGCCTCGGCCAGCTCAATCATCTCTGGATTGCGATCAATAGTCGTAATCTGAGCCTGAGGAGCATACTCCGCCATCAAAAGAGCCGAAAAACCAATAGCCGTACCGATTTCTAAAATCTTCTCAGGCTGCAGACTTTCGAGCAGTAAGCGGAAATAAGCTACTGTCTCATGGGGAATCACAGGTACATTTTCAGCTCTGGCAAAATCTTCCAGCTCCTTAAGTCCACCAGTGACTGGCTGGAGACGCCGTCTCATAAAGTCTACAATTTCTTCTTTGACCACTGGCCGACGCATATTGGGATTAGAATTTTGATTATAAGTCTCGACCATCTTATGCCAGTCCCAACTTTTCTACCAAGGACTCGAATTCGTCTAGACGACGCTCAAAGACAGCAAAAGCAGCATTTAGGTAGTCTTCTTTTTCCATATCCACACCTGCTTTTTTGATGACATTGAGTGGATAGTCAGAGTTCCCAGCTTTCAGATAGTCCAGATACTTGTCCTTGTCTTCCTGACTGCCATGGACAATCTTTTCAGCCAAGGCAGAAGCCGCTGAAAATCCTGTCGAATATTGGAAAACATAGTAATCGTAGTAGAAATGCGGAATCCGAGCCCATTCATACTGAATCTGTGGATTGTCTTCTTTCTTCAGTCCATAGTATTTCTCGTTCAAGTCAGCATAGAGCTCATTGAGAAACTCGCTGGTCAAAACTTGACCTTCTTGGTCAGCCTTGTGGATAGCATGCTCAAACTCTGCGAACTGGGTTTGACGGAAGACCGTACCTCGGAAGCCATCCAAGAAGTGATTAAGGATAGCAAAGCGGGTAGAATCATCTTCTACTTCTTCCAAGAGCTTCTCTGTCAGGATATTTTCATTAGTCGTTGAAGCAATCTCAGCTAGGAAGATAGAGTAGTCTCCGTAAACATAAGGCTGCGTCTCACGTGTATAGCTGGAGTGCATGCTGTGACCAGTCTCGTGCACCAAGGTAAAGAGATTGTCCAGTGTGTCCTGCCAGTTTAGCAACATAAAGGCATTGGTATCGTAAGAACCGCCTGAGTATGCTCCTGAACGCTTGCCTTGATTTTCATGAACATCAATCCAGCGCTCTGAAAAGGCTGTCTTGACTCTGCTCAAATAATCCTCACCCAGAATAGCCAGAACTTCCTCAGACTTAGCCAAGGCTTCCTCATAAGTGAACTTGTAGTCTGTCTCTGACAAAGGTGTGTACATATCATACATCTTCAAATCAGAAATGCCTAAAATCTTCGCTCTTAAGACGATATAACGCTGCAAAAGAGGCAAATGCTTATTAACCGCTGAAACTAGGCTGTCATAGACACTTTCTGGAATGAAGTCAGCTGACAAGGCTGCTTCACGGGCAGATGAAAACTTGCGGACTTTCGCATTGTAGTTGTGAACCTTGACATTGGTCTGCAGAGTTTTGGCATAGGTATGCTGATACTGCTCGTATACGCTGTAGAGAGCCTCGTAAGCTTCCTTACGGACTTCTCGGTTCTTAGACTCAACCAAGGTGATATAGTTACCGTGGCTGAGCTGAACTTCATTTCCATCTTCGTCATGCACCATAGGAAAGACGATATCTGCATTATCCAAGATAGCAAAGGTTTCTCCCGCTGCACCAAAGATTTCCCCAGCACCGGCCAGTAGCTCCTCTTCGCGCTGTGTCAAGATGTGGGCTTTCTTTTTCAAAAGCTTGTCAAAATAATGCTGATAAAGCCGCAAGGCTGGCTGCTCAGCTAGGAAAGTTTGGTATTGTTCTTCTGTAATCGCCATAAATTCGGGCTCATAGAAGGCAAAGCTTTGCCCGAATTCACTGTAAATGGCCATACCCTTGGCCTGATACTCTTGATATTTTGCTACACGAGTATCTTGGTCATTTTTCATGTGAGCATAGGAATAGAGCTTTTCAATACGGCGCATCAAGTCCAATTGGATTTCCGTCGTTGTCAAGAGACTGTCAGCTGAATCCAGTAAATGCCCAGCCAGACTAGCTGCTTTTTTTACTTCTTCAGAAACCTGCGCCAACTCCGCTTCAAAGGCTTCGTCTGTTGGGAAAATTGTGCTTAAATCCCAAGTGTATTTCTCTTCAATTTCATTTCTTTGTTTTGCCATAGAAATTTCCTCCATCTTTTCTATTTTATCACAAAAATCCTGATTTTATGAAACTCAAGCATTAGCATGGTAGACAAATAGATAAACTTCATTTAAAAGAGCTCTCTGTACCCAATTCCTGACCAACCAGGACTCAAATCCAAAAGAGCTCAATTGTTAAATTTCTTTATATTTCTCACTATTTTCTTTTATAACGGTCACAACTTTTTTAGAAAATTGGCCTTTCATAGAGGCATCCAACTGATCTGCAGCTACTGCTACGCTTTCTTGAACTGTCTCTGCGACATCGGTAAAAAGATTATCATATGTGTTCTGCAGCCTGTTCCTTTGAGCCAGCAAGAGCGGAGCTAGGACATTTGTTATAATTTGCTTTTCTATTGCTTTCTTGATTTCTACTAAATCAATCGTTTTGAATGATGAAAAATAAGCTCTTACTGGTTCTGAGCCTGATTCTGTTATAAACATAAACTTTTTCCTTTACTCTAACTCTATTCGATCTTATGCCCGTTATTTTTATTCACTAAAGCATCTGTCGTTATTCATTTAGATTCACGAAGACGGCGATAGTTCTCTTCAATATCCCACTCTAAGCGACATCTCTGTCTTAAGAAGTTTTCTATCAATTCCTCATCTTTCAAATCTAATTTTTTCAACTGGTCATTACTGGCTTCGTCCGCTATTATATCATAGGATTCTATATACTGATTTAGAGCTTGCCATTCAACACTAGTATCCCACTCCTGTTTCCGTAAAATGGCTGTTGCCATTTCATACTCTTCTTGAAGCATATCGGAAAAAGCTCTTTTCTTAGACATAATGATATCTCGCTCCTTCTCAATCTTCAAGCGTTCCCGCTGAAGCTCTGAATAGAGGTCTTCCATCTCTTTTTCTTTTTGGGTGATATCCTGTCTCATTGCTTGATTTGGTTCCATTGATCAAAATCTCCCGCTAATACCTGATCCTTGTCCAATAGTTTCTGAATACCAGCATTAAGCTGCTCTGTTAGAGCTGTAAAGGTCGTTTGAAGCGCCTGAACCTTAGACAAACGACTATCAAAATGCTCTTGCAAAGATAGAACCAGCGACTGATAATCTACCCCTCCAGCTTGATAAGCTGCAACCACCTCATCTGGACTAAGACTGAAGCCCCACGAAACTTTGTGCAACTCATCTGCTAGAATTTCGGCTTCTCCAACAACTTGATCTCTAGCTTGCTGTAAAGTTTCATATCCTAACTTAGCCACATTTACTAGATTTTGTGCAGTTGCTTGCACTTGGACACTGTCCAGATAAATTTTTTCGTTACCGCTAAATCCTCCCTTCGATAAGTACTTTTTCATGTTCTGATAGGGAATCATATTTGCTTTAATAGTATCTTTGATGGTGATTTTTCCTGTCCCATCCATGAGCACAAAGTTTTTATTTTTGTCATAGATATACCCCTTCATCATATGCTGGTCATCAATGCTTTTTCCGGTAGTTTTAATATGACGGACGATACCAGCTGCATTTTCACTACCAGATAAGCTGTAGCCTAGGCTGACAATGTCTTTATGATCGATATGATTGAAGATCTTGTACTTAGCGCTATCCAGTCGTGCCTGCTGTTCCTTGGGCAAGAGAGGATAGATATTAGGGCCATTGTAGATATGGACTGTGCCAATATGGCGCATCTCCTCCTCTGTCAGAGTGGATAGAGCATACTGGATATCCATAGAACCCAAAGAGTGTCCGTAAAGATCAATCTTGGCATTCGGATACTTACGAATGGTTTCCTTAAGATGCTTAGCCGCATCCTTAAACTGAGCAGGAGGAAACTTTTGAGTCAGTTTAAGACCGCCAGCAGCTAGCATAATCGGTGTAGAGGTAACACCTGTCACTACGGCTCCTCCAAATATACCTGCACTATTTGACAGAACATCCTTCCTTAGCTTATTGAAGGGATTTTTATTTAAAGAATTAAGCTCCCTCGTCACAGCCTGACCAACATCTTTATTAAAGAATCCGACCGCATCTCCTATATTATTGCTAGCATCTCGATCTGCTTTATCCAGCACTTCTCGGCTTTTCTGAGTGATGATATTTTGGGAATGGCGATAAACAAAAGGGGTAGCATGTTCCACTGCACCGACAGGACCCAGGCGGTGGGCCGCTGTCACAAAGTCTGTAGGCAGCCAATCCGTAACAGTGTCATGGAGTAGCTTAGGAGTGTGCGTCTTGGTCTGCGATCCCTGCATCATGACCGTCACATCCTGCACCTGAGCACGCTCAGCATCCGAAGCGGAGTAGGGGACAGCTGCACGCAAGCTCCCATTAGAGTCTTCGATTTCAGTTTCGGTTAAACCACTCTCTTTATTCGTTAACACATAGACTTGTTCTTCATTGCCATGTACATTGTCGTAAATTTGGGAGACTGTTCCTAAATAATCTCCCCCTTTTACATCATATTGTTTACCAACATACATACTCCTATACTCATATAAAGCAGTCTCAACATGTTGCTTATCTGTATATTCTCTACCATCAATAGGATTTTTATAATCAGGCATATTACTTTTCTCCTCTAATTAGCTCGTTAAATTCCGGAGACATACCATAGCCACCCGTCTCGTATTCGCCAGTAGTTGAATTTTCTTGAAAAGTCATGTCTAATTCTAAGTTCTTATCATCATTAATTATTAAATAGATATCTAATCCTCCCATCGGATTGAAATCTAGTTTATTCTTTTCAATTTTATACGTTTTAATCTTCCCTTCTGCTGTCAGAGCTTTAGGATCCAGTGCTCTCAACTCATTCTCAATCGCCTTCTTCATCTTTTTACTCTCTGCAATCTGAATCATTTCTTCTTTTTCTGAACGACTGTTTAGCATACTACAACCTCCTAAAAACATAGCTGAACTGAGCGTGATGATACTCAGAAATATTACAAAAATTTTCTTCATGACAGCTCCTTTCGCTTCTCATCTTTGCTAAAGCTGATACCTTAACGAAAATGGGAAACTGGATTTTGATTAATGTTTTATATTAATTATTATACTATTTTTCTAAAGGATATGGAAGCGCAATCATTATTGGAGGTTTGAAAAGATAAAAATTGTGCTTCATTGCCATGTACATTGTCGTAAATTTGGGAGACTGTTCCAACATAGGTTTCGTCACTTAGTTCAACTTCTTGATTAACACGTTTTATCTCATATTCTTATATGGCAATGTTTACTTTCTGCTTATCACTAAATGATTCATCATATGTCATATCATTCTCCCCTCAATTTCTTTGCGAGTTCACCAGAGATTACATAACCTGTATGTTCTAATTTCCCTTCAGATTCTTCCATCAATGTTGTTGTAATTGTTAATTCTGGATCATTGTTGATTATAAGTTCAACGATTAACCCCCCATAGGATTATACTCTAATTCATTTTTGCTAATTGAATATTTTTTTATAATCCCCTCCTCAGTCAATGCTTTAGAATCTTCCTGTCTTAGTAATTCTTCTATTGCTGTCTGTGCTTTCTTCCTCTCCACAATCTGAATCATTTCTTCTTGTTCTGACCGACTGTTTAACATACTACATCCTCCTAAAAGCATAGCCGAACTGAGCGTAATGATACTCAGAAATATTACGAAAATTTTCTTCATGACAGCTCCTTTCGTTTCTCATCTTTGGTAAAGTTGGTTGGACTAGTCAAAATTAGAATTTTGGAATATCTAACTTATTACTTTATTATACAGGATTTTCAAATATTCTTAAATTCAAAGTATAGGCAAAAACTCTCTTCTTCATCAATAGGAAGTGGAATAACATTTAAGAATCTGCTCTCCTCCTCGCATAAAATACCGGTGGATAGATAATTTGAAGCTGCTTATTGTTTTCAACCTGATAATAGCGATTAAAGTGCTGGTAATAAGGAGTCAAATCTCTTGTTATTTGGCAAAAGGAGTTGGCTTGGACAGGCCGAACCTGCGGATAAAAATCCTCTACTGACTTGGTCAGAAGATTGTCTCCTTTTTGATAAAGCTGGGCTTGGAGCTTCATCCATCGAGGCTGCTGGTAATAAAGCTGCTGACGAACATAGCGACAAATCTCGGGATCCTGCTTAGCCAGATAACTCTCTAACTCCTGCTTCTGAAAGGGGCTGCGGAGGACAGATAAAAGGCAGTCTTGACCAAAAGGAAAGGATTTGACCTTGTACTGAGCTCGCCCATGCAAGTCTTCGTGAATGAGATATTTAAGCCGAAGCTCCTGCTTTTTCTCATCCAATTCCCAAAGATGAAAGCCCATATTTTGACTAAAATAAAGAAAGTCCTTTTGCAGTTTCGTCAGCGACTGTTTTAACCATAATTTCTTGCCCAAAAGCCAGAGGACTGGATAGCCATGCTGGCGATAGGACAGCGTCCTTTCTTCTAGTCGTTCCTGACCGAGAGGACTACATTGGATTTCCAGCGCTATGCGGTCGTCTATCAAAAGGTCAGCGATTTGCTTCAACTCAGGCAAAAAGGCCTCCACCTGCACCTCTTGGCTTTGCTTCCCCCAGCTATAAAGTCTAGCTTTCAAGTTCAAATGCTCCACACTTTCATTTTCCGCGTAAAACGAACAATCTTCAAGAGAAATATGCGCAAAATGTGGCCGCATGACCCTTCCTTTTTTGAAGCGGACCGCCCCGGAACAGGCCGGACAAAAGGTTTGTTCGCCTAGGGACGGCTGGTTTTCCATCGCATTCAGCAAAATCCCCTCTTCATTTTTCGCAAGCAACATGAGCATTTCCCTTTCAAAACAATGTCTTTTATATCTTTATTCGTAATTAAAAACCAAAGTGAGAACTTGTGAAATAGAACAAAGAAACCACTTCCTACTTTCTTGCTAATTTCCCCAAAGAAAAACGAGCTGAAAAGTTTCCAGACTCGTTTTTTCTTATCCAAATAAATTCTGATTCTTCTTTTCAGGAACTTTCAAGAAGAGGGCAAACAAGAGCACTAAGCCGATAATGGCTGTCAACATAAGATTCATCCTGTCATAGCCAAAGTGATCCAAGATGGAGCCTGACATATTCTGGATAAAAATCGTGCCTAAATTCCGCCCTGTCTGGAGCAGCGCAAAGGCTGTCACCAAATATTTTTCATACACCAAATTTGCAACAATGCGCAAACTAAGCATAGTCAGTAGCATGCCAAAAGCATGCTTGGAAAGCAAGGTAACTGCTATTTTCGAACCTAAGCCAAAATTCACAGCATAAACCGCATACTGGAGGAGCATCATACCTAAACAAATATAGAGCAACTTTTTGACAGATATCTTATCCATGAAAAGGTAGGAATAAAAGATTAAAGGCGCCTCGCATAGTACAGAGACAGCTACGACCGTAGTTGCCCAGTCAACACTCAAACCACTGGATTCTAGCATGGACGGAATATAAGTGTGACCTGTATTGCCCACACCTGAGTAAAGGGCGACAAGAATGAGATAAAAAAGATAAGTTCTGTTTTTAAGAATGGCTGAAAAGAACGAATGGTCTCTTTTTTCAATTTTTTTAGTCAACCTATCCCGCTTAGGATTCATACCAAGAACCCCTATAATACTCAGCAGCATAGTTCCAATAAAAACCAAATAAATGGCCTGGGGAGAAATATTTTTATAAATCAAACCTGCCAGCTGAGAACCAAAGGCATAACCGATTGTCCCCCAAATTCGAATTTTTCCGTATTTATAAGGGCTCTGGGTCGCCAATACATCCATCACTGTGCTGACTCCGTTAATGAGCATCAAGACAAAACTGTACCAGATGGTCAAAAGCCAGAGATTATCAGCCTGCATGAAAAAGATGGCTCCTAAAATAATCAACCCAAAGCTGACAAGCGAAACCCTCTTTATTCCAAATGTATCATTCAACATTCCCATGATTGGCTGAGCCAGCATGGAAGAAAAGAAGGAAGCTGATACGACAATGGATACTTGACTCGCCATGTACCCCTTATCCAGCATATAAACCGAAATCAAGGTCGAAAACAACGAAAATGAAAGAAAATAAAAATTGTACATCAAAAAATAGACAAAATAGCTATTCTGAAATTTTTTTAAAGTGGTCAAGGGAGACTCCTAAAATATATAAAGAAAACTCAGTGATTTGATATACTCTCCATTTAGTTTCTAGTAAATTTTTAGTTTTTTACTATCCACTATAAAGGGAGTCTACCAATTTATTTCAACTGAGTTTTATTTGATTTCTTTACAGATGAAAATTATTTATCTGTATCTATCTCGTCTAGTTTTAGCCTGCGCTCTTCTTTTTTTTGCGTTTAGAGTTTTCGGCAAACAAAATAAGAATGAGTACTCCGACAGGCAACAGGATAAGCAAGCGATTATTAATCAGAAGATTATACCATGCTTTTTTGGTATTTTTCCCTGTAGCCACTTCTTTCACAGATTGTGCGATAGATCGTTCTACTCGCTCCACTTTCATACCATCTGAGATTAGCGTAGAGAGCGTTGTCAAGTCATTTTCAGCTTTTAAGACACCATTTTCAACTTTTACTTTTGGTTCAGTGCCTTTTTTGACCGTCACATAAAAATCTTCTGGTAGATTGTATGTCTCCCCATCAATTTCCTGCTCTCCTTTAGAAAATACCTTCTTGTATTCATAGTCAGCGTAGGCTTTTTCGATTAAGGCATTGCCAAATGGATGACGGTAATATTCGCCGTCTTGGTCAGACCAGTCGCCAACCCCCATAATGACACCAATCACCCGCTGGTCTCCACGTTTGACCGTCGCAATATAATTGAAGGCACCATTCGGACTTGAGCCTGTCTTTAAGCCATCTACTCCCTCCAAAGCGTAGCGAGCACCCGGCAAAGAGTAATTATAGGTATCGAACGTTTCTTCATATGGCGTGCCAGCTTTTACCGTCACTTTAGCCTGATTAGTATAGTTTAAAATATCAGGATAATTTTTTACAAAATTGTAAACCAGAATCCCCAAATCACGCGCAGTCGTCTGATTGCTAGCATAATTGTCATAATTCTGAGGAGTATAGTAGCCCTTGAAAGAAATTGCTGCTGCTCCACTGGCATTGAACCATTTGGTGTTGGTCATGCCCAATTCCTGAGCCTTGGCATTCATTTTGTCCAAAAAAGCATCTGGATCGTTATTTGATAAATAATTCGCCAACATGACAGTCGTTGCATTAGATGATGGCACAACCGTCATGGTAATCAGCTCCGAAACAGTGTAGTCCACACCTGCAACAATTTTATTATTGGAAATTTCATAAATACCAGCGATGGCTTGGTCTTGTGGTGTCGCTTTGATTACCGTGTCCAAACTGAGTTTTCCTTCTTTTATCGCCTCAAAAACCAAGTACAAAGTCATGACTTTACTCATGCTGGCTGGGTCACGGACCTCATCAATATTGTCCTGCCACAGCACATCTCCTGTATTACCATCAATCATCAAAGACGATTTGGGGCGATTAATCGCTTGTACGTGATCATTTGGATACATTTTCTGCGCTCTGTCCACTAATTCATCTGCACTAGCAGCAAGTGGCGACAAAACAGCTGATAAAATCAATCCAAGTACAAAAAACTTCTTCTTCACATTTATCCTCCAAAAAAATCATTCCTTATTAGTATAACATATTTTCTACAAGGTTTTTGATAAATATAAAAAATCCTATCTAAAAATTAGATAGGAAATAGAAAATCAGGCATCTAACAAACTCAGAGCTTCTTTATCTGCAATAATGACCACATCTTCATGTCGTTGAAGGGCACTAGCTGGCAAAGATTCTGTCACCTCACCTTGTACCGTTCCCGCAATTGCTTGAGCCTTAGAAGCACCATAGGCAAAGAGGATAATGGATTTAGCATCTAAGATATTACGAATTCCCATTGAGAAAGCTTGGGTCGGTACGTCCTCAATCTTATCAAAGAAGCGGGCATTAGCCTCGATGGTTGATTGCTCCAAATCAACGATATGGACGGTGCTGTCGAAACTAGTTCCAGGCTCATTAAATCCAATATGACCGTTGATTCCAATTCCCAAAATCTGCAAATCTACCGGATGATCAGCCAAGACTTGGTTGTAGCGCTCTACTTCTGCTTCCGCATCTTCTGCCACACCATTCGGCAGAAAGCTTTCTTTGAAAGGTTTTTTATGAAACAGCTGCTCATTCATAAAGTAACGGTAAGACTGAGGATTATCTTCTGAAAGTCCCACGTACTCATCCAAGTTTACACTGGTCAGCTCTGAAAAGTCCAAGTCGCTGGCAACGATTTGCTTGTAAAACTCAATTGGACTGCTTCCTGTTGCCAATCCCAGAGTTTTAGCTCCCTGAGCTAACTTCTCTTTCAAAAGTGCCAAAGCTACTTTTGCGCCTTCCACTTGATTTTCAACACGAATAACTTTCATCCTATCTCTCCTGTTTATCTTATTTGATTTCTTTTCTTTATTATATGGTATAGACCAATTTTTGTCAAGTATAATCTGCTTAATTTTTCAAATTTTCCTTGAAGGATTTATTAACAAATCGTGGTATAATAAGAGAATGCTGTTACCAATGATTATTATATTTTTGCTAGGAATTACACTTTTTATCATCGGTCTTTTCTTAAAAAAACATCGAAGCTGGCAGATAGGGTTTTTATGCTTGGGAAGTTTCTTAATTAGTATTCCCTTTTTACTAGCCGCTTACTACATTTGGATGATGATAACTGCTTAAGGAGATAGAATGAATACTGCTGATTTTGATTTTCACTTGCCGGAAGAATTAATTGCTCAAACCCCTTTGGAGAAGCGAGACTCCTCTCGCTTGCTCATCGTAGATCGGAAAACTGGCCAGTTTAGTGACCAACATTTTGACAACATTATTGACCAACTTGAGCCAGGCGATGCCTTGGTTATGAATAACACCCGTGTCCTACCAGCTCGCCTTTATGGAACCAAGCCTGAAACCGGCGGTCATGTAGAGCTCCTGCTCCTTAAAAATACCCAAGGAGACTTCTGGGAAGTCCTAGCCAAGCCTGCCAAGCGTCTAAGAGTCGGAGCGCATGTTTCTTTCGGTGATGGCCGTTTGACTGCCACCGTTACAGAAGAGCTGGAGCACGGTGGACGGATTGTTCGCTTTGACTATCAGGGGATTTTCCTAGAGGTACTAGAAAGTTTGGGTGAAATGCCCCTGCCTCCTTATATCCATGAGAAGCTAGAGGACCGTGAACGCTACCAGACAGTCTATGCCAAAGAAAACGGCTCCGCTGCCGCTCCAACCGCTGGCCTCCATTTCACAGAGGAATTGCTGGATAAAATTGGTGCAAAAGGCATTAAACTCGTCTACTTGACCCTGCATGTCGGACTTGGAACCTTTCGTCCCGTATCAGTTGATAACTTGGACGAGCATGAAATGCATTCCGAATTTTATACCCTATCTGAAGAAGCAGCCGAGACCCTGCGTCAAGTCAAGGCAAGCGGCCACCGTGTCGTTGCCGTAGGTACCACTTCTATCCGCACTTTAGAAACAATTGGCAGTAAATTCGATGGCCAAATCCAAGCTGACTCCGGCTGGACCAATATCTTTATCAAACCAGGCTATCAGTGGAAGATTGTCGATGCTTTTTCGACTAACTTTCACTTGCCAAAATCAACTCTCGTCATGCTGGTATCGGCTTTTGCTGGACGCCAACTGACACTGCAAGCCTATGAGCATGCTATCGCTGAGTACTACCGCTTCTTCAGCTTTGGCGACGCTATGTTTATCAAATAAATACAGGTGAATCTATGAATAAAATCGAAAGTAGACATCGTCTCATCCGCTCCCTCATCATGGAAAAAAGAGTCCATACCCAGCAGGAACTCCAAGAACTACTAGAAGCAAATGGAGTGTTTGTCACCCAGTCTACCCTTTCTCGTGATATGAAAACTCTAAATCTAGTCAAGGTGACCGAAAACGACAGATCTTACTATGTCATTAACAGCATCGCCCCTTCTCGTTGGGAAAAAAGGCTGCGCTTCTATATGGAAGATGCCCTGGTCATGCTCCGCCCCGTTCAGCATCAAGTCGTCATGAAAACCTTGCCCGGACTAGCCCAATCTTTTGGTGCCATTTTAGATGCTCTGGAGTTACCCCAGATTGTTGCTACAGTCTGTGGAGACGATGTGTGCTTGATTATCTGTGAAGATAACCAATCCGCTATCGAATGCTTTGATAAACTCAAAGAATTTGCGCCCCCATTTTTCTTTAGTAAATGATATATTGTAAAACATAGTGCAACAAAAAAGAGTTGGAAAATCCAACTCTCTTTTGTTTCTATCAATATCTTTTAAGGATTATTTTAAAAACTTCAATAGCTTCACCTTAGAAAAAATAGCAACAACGAATATATCCCAGCAATTTTACTCTCCGGCCAAGCGGTAAATGGTCTCAGCATAGATATCCATTGCACGATAGAGATCATCCAAAGAAGCTCGTTCATTGGCTTGATGCTCCGTCTGCTCAGCCCCTGGGAATAGAGCGCCGAAGGCCACACAGTTTGGCATGGTCCGAGCAAAGGTAGCCCCACCAGAGGACATAGCTGGACTGGTATCGCCAGTCTTTTCTTGATAGATGGCCATCAAGGTACTGACCAGTTCGCTGTCTTTAGGTACGTAAAGCGGAGCCAAATAGTCAAATTCTTCATAGTCAAGCTGGTAGCGCCCAGCAATCTCAGCTAGTTTTGCCACTAACTGATCTTTATCCGCCAAAACAGGAATCCGAATATCGATACGGATTTCAGATTTTTCTGAGTTCAGAGTCAGACCTGCAATATTAAAGGAGAGTCTGCCAGACGGTTCATCCGAAACGTCGCCAAATAAACGGCTGCCAGTTGCATCTTCTCCCACCGCTTCTGCAATAAAGGCCAGGGCAGGATGAGCTTGTAAGGGCTGCAAAACTGTCGCCAGCCGAACAATAGCATTGACACCTTCAGCTGCATCCTTGGCATGCTTAGGCAGGCCAAGGACAGTGACTTGATGATCTGTTCGCTCATAGTCAAAAGAAGCTACTTGCAAACCTGCCACGACCTGTTCCAAAAGCTCTCCTTGGTAGCTAGCCTTGCCAGGCACAACATTAAAGGCTGCTCCTGCTTCTAGGTCTAGCTTATCTGAGCCAGGACCATGCAGCTTGACTTGCAAGAGGCCTTTTTCAGCATAGGTCAAAGGGAAAGAAGAATCCGGTGCAAAACCCATGGCAGCTTGCTCCTCTAACTCATTGTACCGACCCATACAGCGCCAAAGTGTCTCCTCATCTGTACCAAAGATAAAACGAACCCGCTTTTTAAATTCAACTCCGCTATCTAGCAGAGCCTTGACTGCATAAAGAGCAGCCATTGATGGTCCCTTATCATCTTGGACACCACGTCCGAAGATCCAGCCGTCTTTGATAGTTGCCTCAAATGGCGGTGTCTGCCAATCTGCCTCATCACCTGATGGAACAACATCCAAATGACAGAGAACGGCCAGAAGCTCTGCTCCCTGACCGATTTCTGCATATCCGTAATAACCTTTAGGGTCAAGATAGGTAGTGAAACCTAAGCCTCGACAAATCTCTAAAGTTTTTTCTAGGACATCTTGGATAGCTTGTCCAAAAGGTGTTCCATTTTCTCCTTCATTGAGTACTGAAGGATAGGAAATCAAGGTTTTTATTGATGTAAGAAATTCATCTTTCACTTGATTTGTTATATATGTTTTCATGGAATCACCTCACTCACTATTTTATAGGAATGGAAGGAAAGTTCCAAGGAGAAGAAGGGCGATGGTCACTACAATGATAGCGACAACGAGTTTGCCCATGAATTTCCACCAAGTACCAAGGTTAATACGTCCAAGTGCAAGAGCTCCCATCACAATACCAGATGTTGGTGCAATCAAGTTCAGGACACCTGAAGCAGATTGGTAAGCAGTGATAATCAAGCTAGGACGTACATTGACAAATTCACCAAGTGGTGCCATGATACCCATAGTTGCGCTGGCAAGACCAGATGAAGATGGGATCAAGAATGACATAGGCAGATAGAAGATATAAGTCAAAACGATAAAGACTTGTGAAGACAGACCACTTAGGCCTTCTTTACCCCAGTTGAGGATAGTGTCGGTAATCATACCATCGTTCATGATAACTTGGATACCACGGGCAATCGCTACGATCAAGGCAACACTGAGCAAGTCAGCAGCACCATTCATGAAGGCAGAGATAATCTTGTCTTCTTTAAGACCATAAACAACACCGATCAGGATACCCATGAAGGCAAAGAGCATTGCTCCTTCTGGGAAGTACCAAGTACCCAAAGCAGCTGTAGATGAACCAACGATTTGGCCAAGAACTGGCAGACCAGTCAACCAAGTGTTGAAGTTATCGAAAATAGTTACCTTCAAGTCTGTCCATGGAATGAAGCTCAATACCATCAGAACAAATGTTAAAACAAATAAGAAGAGAACTGATTTTTGTTTGCTGCTAAGTGTTGATGCTACTGATGAAGAATCTTCTACATTAAAGTGTTTCAAATCTTCTTCGCGAGTGCTGTAAACCAGCGACTTAGTCGGATCTTTTTGAATCTTGTCCGCGTAGCTATAAACAAACCAAGTGCTCAGAGCAGTCAAGACAACCCAGAAGATCAAGCGAAGAGCGATACCATCTCCCGTACCAACTCCAGCAGTTGCTGAAGCAATACCTGTTGCAAATGGGTTCAAAGTAGAAGCCAAACATCCAATTTGGGAACCGAGCAAGATAATCGCTACACCAGTCAGACTATCAAAACCAACAGCCATCATAACTGGAACCAAAAGCGGATAGAAGGCCATGGTTTCTTCACCCATACCATAAGTTGTACCACCTAGGGCAAACAAAGGCATGAGAACCAAAATCAACATTTTTTCGCGGCCCTTGTACTTCTTCACGATAGAGGCAATCCCTACGTCAAGAGCACCCGTTTCATTAACAACGCCAAGGAAACCACCAACCATCAGGATGAAGAAGGCTACATCAATCGCTGCGCTGGTTTCTTTAATCAGCGAGCCTTCCTCTGGATGAGTACCTAGCATAGCCCGAATCGGTGCCATGAGGACATCCCAAATCCCTTGTGGATTTTGAGGCTGAGCTTTGTAAACACCATCTACAAAAGCACCCGCAGGGATAATCCATGTCATCACTGCCATAATAGCAATGATTATCAACAAGACGGTATAAGATGAAGGCATCTTAAAACCTTTTTTTGTTTTTTCACTCATTGTTTTTTCCTCCTAATATTATAACAAAGTGTAAAAAACTGACTACTTTCTTGAATTTTCATTCAAGAAAACGCTTTCTATTTAAATTTATTTTACCATATTAACATTTAAAAAGCTAGTATTTTTGTGAAAAGCTATTAAATATTTTCAGGAAAAGCTTTCTTAAATTTGAATAAAAGGAAGACAATGTAACCGCCAAATATGCTTTTCCTGAAAACTTTATTAAAAGAAAACAGAAAATAAATATAAATGATTTTCTAAAGTATGTATAAATTAATTATGACTAACCTTTTTCAATAATTGTTCCGCTTTCAGACTCAATCAAAGCACCAAGATTTTCAAGGGAAGTGATAACTGCTTTTCCTTCTGGACGGTCATTGACAAAGGCAATCGCTGCTTCCACTTTTGGAAGCATGCTGCCTGGTGCAAATTGTTCTTGCTTGATATACTCTTCCAGTTGAGCAACTGTTACATGTTCCAATTTTTCTTGATTTGGTTTATTGTAATTGACAAAGACATAATCCACACCAGTCAAGACGATGAAGAGGTCTGCTTCGACCAATTCAGCCAAGCGCTGAGAAGCGAAATCCTTATCAATAACAGCTTCAACACCAGCCAGATGACCATTATCTTCTTTGATAACTGGAATACCGCCGCCGCCAGCTGCTACCACAACTTGACCAGCGTTCAAGAGAGTACGGATAGTTTCAATTTCTTTGATGTCAACAGGTTTTGGTGAAGCAACAACTTTGCGCCAGCCACGGCCAGCATCTTCTTTGAAAGTCGCTCCGCTCTTTTCAGCTTCTGCTTTTGCTTCTTCCTCAGAATAGAAAGGACCTATTGGTTTGCTGAGGTTGACAAAGGCTGGATCGTTCTTATCCACCACTACTTGCGTCACAACAGAAGCGACATTCTTTTCGATTCCTTCATCCAAGAGAGCATTTTGCAAAGCATTTTGCAGCCAAAAGCCAATGCTGCCTTCTGTCATAGCCACAAGAGAGTCGAGTGGGAAGGCAGGATTCTTTTCAGAGTCAGCTGCCAAGTGTTGCAGCAGCAAGTTTCCTACTTGCGGACCATTTCCATGGGTGATGATCAAATCATCCCCATTTTTGATTAGTTTTACAAGATGCTTGGCTGTTTCAACCAAAGCTTCTTGTTGAGCCTTTGCTGATGGATCAGATGAAAGGATGGCATTTCCTCCCAAGGCTACAACGATTTTACGATTTGCCATTTAATTCTCCTTTATTGCGCTCGAACGAATGCGCTTCTATTTTTTATATTTTCAAATTCTCAACAAGGAAATAAACATTCCTTATCATATAAAAGAGGGCAGGACTAAAGCTATTAGTCGCAGCCCTCATAGCTGTTGGTAGACGGTTTCTTATATAAAATTATACTTTTGGAATGTAGAGGTTTCCAAGAGTTGCAGCCATAACCGCTTTGATCGTGTGCATACGGTTTTCTGCTTGGTCGAAGTGACGAGCGTATTTGCTGCGGAAGACTTCGTCTGTTACTTCCATTTCTTCTACGCCAAATTTTTCAGCGACATCTTTACCGTAAACAGTATTTGTATCGTGGAATGCTGGCAAGCAGTGCAAGAAGATTAAGTCTTCATTTTCAGCTTTTTTCACCAAGTCCATGTTAACTTGGTAAGGTTTCAAAAGTGCAACGCGTTCTGCGAATTTGTCTTCTTCACCCATAGATACCCAAACGTCTGTGTAAAGAACATCTGCACCTTTAACAGCTTCGTCTGCATCTTCAGTGATGAGGATGTGTGCGCCACTTTCTTTAGCAAATCCTTCTGCCAACTCAACGATTTCTTTTTCTGGGAAGAGTTCTTGTGGTGAGAAGATGTGAACATTAACACCAAGGATAGCACCTGTTACGAGCAAGCTGTTAGCAACGTTGTTACGTCCATCACCACAGTAAACCAATGTCAAGCCTTCCAAGCGGCCAAAGTTTTCTTGAACAGTCAAGTAGTCCGCCAACATTTGAGTTGGGTGCCATTCGTCAGTCAAACCATTCCATACTGGAACACCTGAGAATTCTGCCAATTCTTCTACCATGCGTTGGCTGAAGCCGCGGAATTCAATCCCGTCAAACATACGTCCTAATACTTTAGCAGTATCTTCAGTAGATTCTTTTTTACCTAACTGAATATCGTTTGCTCCAAGGTATTCTGGATGCGCGCCAAGGTCGATAGCTGCTGTCGTAAAGGCTGCACGAGTACGAGTAGAAGTTTTTTCAAACAAGAGAGCAATATTTTTACCAGCAAGGTAACGGTGCTCAATGTTGCGTTTTTTCAAATCTTTCAAGTGAGCTGAAAGACCAATCAGGTATTCTAACTCTGCACGAGTAAAGTCTTTTTCTGCCAAGAAGCTGCGTCCTTGGAATACTGAATTTGTCATTCTATTATTTCCTCTTTCTAGTTATTAGATTTTCTATTGACGAATGCCGAGCACGGATTAAACTTCTTCACGTTCAAATGGCATAGACATACAACGAGGTCCACCACGGCCCCGAACCAATTCACTTCCGCGAATCTTAATCAAGCGAAGCCCGTATTCTTCCAAAATCTTGTTGGTTACGGTATTGCGGTCATAAACCACTACCACACCAGGAGCGATAGTCAAGGTGTTAGATCCGTCATTCCATTGTTCACGCGCAGCTGCTACGATATTGCCACCACCGCAACGAATCAAATGAACTTTTTCTACGCCAAGGTTTTGAGCAAGAAGTTCAGCCAAGTCACCTTTTTCTTCAACGATCTTGAGTTTTTCATTTTCATAAGTAACTGAGTAAACGCGAAGGTCGCCTTCGATTTCTGGGTGAATCGTGAACTTGTCATAGTCTACCATAGTGAAGACAGTATCCAAGTGCATGAATTTACGGTTGTTAGCAAATTCGAAAGCCAAAACTTTCTTGAAGCCAACATTCTTCTTGAAGATGTTCACCAAAAGTTTTTCGATAGAAGCTGCGTCTGTACGTTGAGAAATACCAACTGCCAGTACATCTTTAGAAAGAACTAACTCATCTCCACCTTCGATACGAGTATCTTCTTCACGGTTGTAAACCAACTCAACCTTACCACCGTATTCTGGATGGTGTTTGAAGATGTATTTACCGTAAAGAGTTTCACGGTTACGAGTATCTGCAAACATGTGGTTAAGAGACACTGCATTACCGATTGTTGCAAATGGGTCACGAGTAAAGTACAAGTTTGGCATTGGATCAATCGCAAATGGATAATCTGATTCCACCAAGTCAGTCAGACCTTTAGCTTCTTCAGGAATTTCTGGCAATTCAACTTTTTGAACCCCAGCCATTGTTTTTTCAACCAATTCTTGGTTATCCTTGATACCATGAAGCAATTCACGGATAGCCTTCTTAGTTTCACGACCACGAATATTTGCTTCTTCCAGATATTCTTCGATGAACTGATCACGAATTTCTGGAGAAGTCAGTGACTCAGCAGCCAACTTTTCAAGATAAAGAACTTCCACTCCTTCATCACGAAGTGCTTGAGCAAAAGCGTCGTGTTCTTTTTGAGCATCTTCCAAGAAAGGAATATCATCAAAAAGAAGACGTTCTAGATAGTCCGGCAGCAAGTTTTCCAACTCTTTGCCTGGACGGTGCAACATAACTTTTTTCAGTTTCCCAATTTCTGAGAAAACATGAATTGGATGTGTAGACATCAACTGTCCTCCTTCTTCATTGAGGTTTGGTTTCCCAATCCCTTTTATGTCTCTTATTCTACCACTGTTTGAAAAGGCTTACATCAAAAATCTTACATTGTAAATGCCAAATCCTTTGTGTTTTTTATAAAACATTTTCATATTTATCTTTTTTTAAGCGTTTTCTTTGCATATTGTAGCTATTATATTATTTTTAAGAATATATATTTTTTTACAAAAAAATAATGTGCGCTTAATATGAGGATATCATCAGAAAAATGGCTAAAATGTAGCAAAAT
Source organism: Streptococcus sp. STC1396 (assembly GCF_058933875.1). Lineage (NCBI taxonomy): Bacteria > Bacillati > Bacillota > Bacilli > Lactobacillales > Streptococcaceae > Streptococcus > Streptococcus sp. STC1396. Next base: position 124,660 of record NZ_JBZYCU010000002.1, read on the forward strand.
GTTTGAAAAAAGCTAATCAAATGACTGATTAGCTTCCTTCAAAATATTTCATAAAATATTCTTTCTTTTTAAAAGTGAGTTTCTTATGCTCATAATCAATCTGGCCTTCTTCCCTCAATTTTTTTAGAACCTGATTGACTGTTTCGCGTGTTGTAGCTCCCAGCTTGGCTAATTCTTTCATACTGATTGGAAAAGGCAGACTGTCTCCCTCCCTGCATAAATCCATGCATAAAATGGAGAGAGATTGGATAACACGATCGGTGGCACTGGCTGATACAACATTTCTCAAGCGGAGCTCCTGAAATTCTAAAATCTGCGATAACCGCTTGGTGATAAATAGCAACTGTTCTACACTCCTCTTTGAATAATTCTCAAACAAGTCCATGGGAATGCTGAAATACTCCACATTAGTGACCGCACTGGCAGTATAATGATACCGCTCATCAAAAAACATGCCCCCATAAGGAAAAATACTGTCCTTTTTAATATAGTCCATGTAGGAAAATGTATCCGTTGAATCATATTGCTCGATACGAACATAACCCTGATGCAAAAGGAAAAGCCGCTCCCGACGATCCCCTGAAAAAAAGATAATCTGCCCTTTGGGAATCTTGCGAAATTGAATCTCAACAGCTATTTTGTCGAAAAGCTCCACAGGTAAATTAGCAAAAGCTGGATGTTGTTTAATAATTTGATAATGTTCCTTGTTGATCATAATAAACCTTTTTGTTTGATACTATTACGATTATAGCATAAATCCGCTTACAGGCAGAAAACAGCCATTATAAAAATAAGAAAGCCTAGCAAAACTAAAAGATGTGCCCACTTTCTATTCATGGGTTTTCTATCCGCCTGGACTTTTTTCGGCAGATAATTTCCCATAATTATAAAAACCACACCAACGATTACAGTTGCTATTTTACGGATATCAAAGTCCTCGTCTAAGCCCCCATAGATAGTCGCCATATAGAGTAAGACAAAGCTAAAGGGAAAGACCCAGCGAATAAGGTGTTTAAATGTGGGATTTAAGATATCTTTAGCAACAGTAGACCAATAAATCATAACTTCTAGCAGCATCATGACAATTGGAAAAGCAGAGATTATCAGGAACTTAGGTAAAAAGCTATCACCTTCCCCAAATAAATCAAAGTGAATCGCTAGGCTATCTGGTAATTCTTGATAGTTCCAGATGGCATAGAAAACTGGCAGGAGCATGAGTCCAAGCGCCCAGCCTAATTCTTGAAAACTATTTTTTTTCATTTTCGTTTCCTCCTCCAAGAGATTGAAACCAGACAAGAATTTCTTCAAAAACAGTGACATCTAAGCTGTAGTATATAAAGTTCTTCTGTTTTTCCTCTATGAGCAGACCAGCTTTCTTTAGCTGAGAGAGGTGGTAGGATACCGTCGCAGGGGTTAGCTCAAAAGCTTGAGCAATTTCCCCAGCAGACTTCGGACCATGCTTGAGCATTTCCAGAATCCCCCTCCGAACTGGATCAGCTAGGGCTTTAAGCGTTTGACTGATCCCCATAATTAGACCTTTCTTTCAGGTAAACTTTCAAGATTTTCTTGGTCAGAAAGACTAGTGCCACTACTTCTACTAAGAGAAGAGCCTCAACAGCCAGTGGCGGAAGAAAGCCTACCTGAGCCAGAGCAGGCGCTAAGTCAATCAGGGCGTGAAGTCCCAGAGCGGCTAAAAAATACACTGGCGCCTTCTCCTTAACCGCCTTCCAAACCCAGAAGGTCAGCAGAATTTGGATGAGAATAGCCAAGATCCGTTCAAGAGCCAAAAGATAGATACTGCCAGCGCTCATGGAACGGACATTGTCAATAATTGCTTGAGGAATTTGAGCCAGCGTCTGAGCATTCCCCTGAGTTACTACTTGAGCTATAACCCAAAAGTTTAAGAGACTGACAATACCAACAAACAAAGCCTCAATACCACCATGACCCAAGCCATAGGCCACACCATCCCTAAAGGTCAGTGGGCGCTTCTTCTGCAGCCAGTAAAAGATGACCCAGCGGGCTGTTTCTTCCAAAATAGCTGCCGCAGCAATACCATAAAGAACATATAGCCAAGGATTTTCCGTCTGCAAAGCGATAGTTCCATCAGCCTGAGGCTGTAAAACGATACGGTGCAAAATATTTTCCAGAACCTGACTAGACAGATAAAAGCCGACTCCCCCTAAAAGAACAACCAATAGAGAAATGTGCTTGGTCTTTTTAAAATAAACCAAAGGAACAAGGACTGCCCCTAAAATCAGCAGCATAGCAATCAAGATATGAATGGAAATCATCGTTTTTTCTCCTGAACTGTTTAGATTTTTTTCTAAATAGATTATACATTTTTCCTTTCTTTATGTCAAATCTATTTCGAATTTTTTCTAAATAGATTTCAATCTAAAAATCATCAAGCTCTACTGCAATAAAAACCAAAAATACGCCCAGATTTTCATCTAAAGCGTATTTGATTTGTGATTTCTATTAGATTAGTTCATATTAACCCGATGCCACTCATTGATGATATAAGCAAGCTGACCAACCTGATCAATTCCGACACCGCTAATCTCGTCACTAGCCTCCGTACTACCACCCAAATAGGCCGTATAGAGGGCCACAATATAAGGTTTCTCCTCCATGACAATCGCATCGACATTGAGTGCCTCACGGACATAGCCAGGTTTTTGATAAATGGTAATGCCGCGAACATAGCGCTTGTAATATTCATTTGGGAAAGAAACCCCGATGAAATCGAGAAGATCCTTATATTTTTCTTGATTATTCCATAGATACTCTAGGACTTGAATATAATAATCCGTTGTTGTTTTATTTTCTTTACTGATGGTCTTGATTTCCGCTTTTGATTGGCCGTATTTTTTAAACAAATTATAAGCCTTATCCATCCCACCCAATCGCTCTGCCAAAGCATAAGCTGGTGTATTTTCAGAGTAAATCAGCGAATACTCCTGCATATCTGGAATAGACATAGCACCATTGAAGGCTGCTACATAATTATCATGCTCTCCTTTGTATTCGTAACTAGTGTTCGTAATATCAAAACGCTCTTCCAATGATAATTTGCCTGCAACCACCTCATCAACGACCAACATATTGAGAGGCAGTTTATAAGTGGAGCCGGCTGTCATGGGCTGGGTATCGTTCATAGCATAGGTTTGCCCGCTTGTCAGATCCTTGTATGAAAAAGCAATCTGAGAATGGTCAATCCCTACTTCATCCATGTAGGCTTGGATGACTTGTGTCAAGGTCATATTCGCATAATCGTAAGATAAGCCCAAGGCTTCCATGGTCGAGAGGTCTTCTTCCATCACCCGTTGTTTCTCTTCCGGCGTCTTTGCAGCAATCGGAGCCGGCTCTGTGCTTGTTTTTGTTTCTTCTCCAGAGGACGAAGAGGTGATTGCTAGACTAGATTCCGGCACGGCCTTTTTAACTTGTTGGTTTTGTTGGTAAAATAAAGTCAATCCACAAATAAGCAAGAAGGATGCCAAAAACATTCCAGCAAATTTCATTATATCGTTTTTATTCAAAATATTTCTCCTGATTTTTTAGTATTATAAAAAAATATCCCAAAAATAACAAGTATAAAGGGCAATTTGGAAGAGAAAAAAACGAATCATTGAGATTCGCTTTGTATTTCTATTATTTAGCTGCTGCGTAGAGCTCGTTGACCTTGTTCCAGTTAATCACTGAGAAGAAAGCCTTGATGTAGTCTGGACGGACATTGCGGTACTTGACATAGTAGGCATGCTCCCAGACATCCAAGCCAAGGATTGGTGCTTTACCATCAGAAATTGGTGTGTCTTGGTTAGGTGTTGAGACAACTTCCAGACCACCTTCTTGGTTGACTACCAACCAAGCCCAGCCAGAACCGAAACGAGTCGTTGCTGCTGTTGTGAAGGCTGTCTTAAAATCTTCAAATGAACCAAAAGTCGCATCAATAGCTGCTGCTAACTCCGCAGATGGCTCTGTCTTTTCCGCTGTCATCAATTCCCAGAAAAGTGCGTGATTCAGATGGCCACCGCCGTTGTTAATCACTGCCTGACGAATATCAGCCGGAATAGACTCAACATCTGCCAAAAGTTTTTCCAAATCTTCACCGATTTCAGGGTGTTTTTCAAGCGCAACATTTACATTATTCACGTAAGTTTGATGGTGCTTGTCATGGTGAAGGTGCATTGTTTCCTCATCGATGTAAGGTTCCAAAGCGTCGTATGCATAAGGTAGATCTGGTAAAATAATTGCCATTTGCTTGTCCTCATTTTCTTTATTATTATAAGCATGATAACGCAAACACCTGCTTTTTTCAACTATTTTGCTTATCAATTTTGCTGGACTTTCAGAAGTTTTCTGTTGCAATTTTCAGTAAAGCAAGGTCAAAAAGGTAATCCTTATCATAGAGACCAGACTTAATCTGATAATCGATTTCAATCAAGCAGGCCAAGGTCTTTTTCAGAAAGATGAGACTAAGCCCACGCGCATCTCTGAGTGCAAACTTGACTTGGAAGGGATTAATCTTGCGGCCTAGATAGTCTGATAAATCCGACACGATTTGGCTCTCGGAACGGCCATTGTCCGCCAAAATCTTAACCTGAGTAAACATCCGAAACTGACCTAGCATGATGGCAATCAGCTTGATCTCATCCTCGCCCTGCAGGGTCAAGTCTCGCACCAAACTCCGCGCAGCATCAATTTGTTTCTGTAAAATCAGCTGAGTCAAATCAAAAATATTGTCCTGCAAGGTTTTAGGAATGGCTTCAGCAATATCTTCTAGACTGACTTGTCCAGATTTCTTATAGGACTTCAGAAAAGCCAAATTTTTGCTAATTTCACTGAAGTTAAAACCTGATTTGATGAGCAAGTGGTCAAAAGCCTTCGGAGCAAAGTCCAGACCTTCAAGCTGCGCCTGTTTGGCAAAATACTGGCGTAAATCTGCTTCCTTGATTTCAGCTGCTTCAAAGATCTGTCCGTCTCGCTTGAGCATCTTGACTAGCCGGCGCTTGCTGTCCAGTTTTCCTTCTGCAAAAATCACCAATCTAGTTGTGCTGCTTGGATTTTCCAAATACTGCTCAAAGGATTTGAGCTCATCATCCGATAAATTGCGCTTTTTTGCTGTCGTTAAATCCGCAAAATGATCTAAAATAATAATCTTTTCATCCGCAAAAAAGGGGAGGCTGACTAAATCTAGCTCCACATTTTGATAAGTTGCCTCCTTCATATCGAACAGGGTGACATTCAAATCCGCTGGATCGTATTGAATCTGCTTCAGAAACTCATCTTTTAACAGCTCAAATTGCCCTAAGTCGTCTCCTGTCAAAATTGTTAGACTCGGAAGATTGGCAGGAGTGATTTCTCTGATTTTTTCAATTGCTAACACATTGACACTCCCTTTTCATTTTTACTTGATTCTTTCTCATGTTTAAATTGTAACAAAAAACAGCAGGAAAGTCTGCTGTTTTTCACGATTCGACAAATAAAGCTAGAGTTTGCTACAGGAAAGTTTACGAACAACATTTATTCTTTCTCCAAAAGCAATCCCTTTAATCTAAAAATTGTCAGAGCAATACTATTGACACATTTTTACGGATATTTCATCTCCAAGCTAAAGTAGTCCAGTGGACTATTCTAGCAATCCGCCTCCGCATCAAGAGTTTTTTCCATAACAAATTGAGGCTAGGATAATCATATCCCAACCCCTTTGATTTTTTATTAGTTTTCTGATGTTTCCTCAGTTCCATTTTCATTTGAAACAGGCTCTTGCTGTTCTTGGAATGGGGATACAAATGATTGGTCTGGTGCAGATTCAACTGCTGCCTGAACTTCCTGTTCAACTGCTTGGCCAAATGGTTGATTTTGAATTGGCTGTTGTGGTTGATCAAACTGTTGATTTTCAACTGGTGCTTGCGGCTGACCAAATGGTTGTCCCTGGAATCCTGACTGACCAAACTGCTGGTTTTGAACCGGTTGTTGCGGTTGACCAAACTGTTGATTCTGAACTGGCGCTTGTGGCTGACCAATTTGCTGGCCTTGGAATCCCAGCTGACCAAACTGCTGGTTTTGAACCGGTTGTTGCGGTTGACCAAACTGTTGATTCTGAACTGGCGCTTGTGGCTGACCAAATTGCTGGCCTTGGAATCCTGACTGACCAAACTGCTGGTTTTGTGGTTGACCAAATTGCTGACCTTGGAATCCTTGTTGACCATAAGGAGCCCCATTAACTGGCTGAGCTGGTTTGCTAGCTTGGCAAAGGAGAACGATCATGGCAATACCACATGGTAAGCTGACTAAAGCAGCTAGGATATTCAACACTGGAATGAAGGAAGCTATTGATGGTCCTACAGTGAGAAAAATAAATGCCCAATGGAAACCAGCATCACGAAGACGACGAACAGTGATAGCAAGATTAGGAACGATAGTTGCAAATCCATAGATAGCAAGCAAGAACATTATGAACGCAGCAAAACCAGCGCCAGCCATAGCTCCAGAAAAATCTGGTTCATAATTGTATAGCCCTGCATAATAAACTTCACTAAAAAGCGGAATGAGAAAACCAAAAAGGGCAATCAACGAAAATGGTAGGGTAATTAAAAAATTACATAGGACAACCCACCAGAAATCAGAACGGCTTGAACGACCGCTAAAATCAGCATATTGAACCCAGAACTTTTTATATGCAGCAAACATAACATTCTCCTTTATAATTTTTATAACTTATATAATAGCACAGTTACATAAATAAATCAATACAACCTTCAAGTTTGTTGGCCAAATGAATGAGAGACTGTTCACGTCAATCTGGATAAAAGCTTCATTGAAACCATGTTTATCAACTTATTTATTCTGCAAATTAGAATTTTTCACATCTCTTCAGCAGCGGCTATACGATGCAAAATTATTCTCGCTAATTCTTTTACTCTACTAAAATTTTCTTTACTAAGGATCATCAATACATAGCTGTCACTGCCCATATCCATTGCTGCTAAAATATGATCCTCCCATAAAGAATTAATCACTTTGCTCCATCTCGGAATATCTTCATTCACGTCAAGTATGTCTTCATTTATTTCAAGTTTCAAACCTAAACTCAATGTTTTTACTGCATTTTCTGGCTTTACTCTCTTAAGAAAGCTCTGAGCATACTTAGAATCTCCTATCAGCAGTTCTGATAGTTCAGTGAAAGAAGCCTTAATCTTCTCATTGTCATTTCCCAAAACTTCTGTATATGTTTTTTCGTCCGGAAGAGCTGATCTTTTCACGAAAGTTCTCATGATCTGCACTGCATCGCCATAGCTTAAGTCAAAAATAGCATATTTTTTACCATTGATTTCCATATATAAATTCAGAACTTCTTCGCTTTTTCCGACGACTGCCTTCATGGATGTACAGCCATTTATAGCATGTGGGGGATATATCTCGGTATACATAATATATCCATCCTGCATAGCCTTTAGCGAATTATCAATTCCCACAATGTGAAAACCGCTACTATTATATATAGGGCTTTTCATGTGCCATTCTTCGTATGTATTAAAGATTATTTTCTGAATCCAATTATAAATATTCACAATACTGTCTCTAAATTCTAATTTTATTCTCCAAACTTATATGATATTATACCATATTTTAGCTTCTATCACTAAAATTCAGATACAGCTCAATATTTTTAATCTTCAAATTTTACATCAAAAATGACTCAAACTTAACCCTATACAGTTACAACCTTTCCATTTTTAAATGTAAAGCTGACTGGCTTCTCGTTATTGACGGCTCTTTTCTCGTTTATTGTATCCCATAAGAAACTGGTAAAACTCACAGTTGCACAGCTTACCGAAATAAGAGAAGACAATTGATAACACTTTGATAAGTTAGTATTCTTATTTTCTAACGCACTGTCTTAATCTGCCAAGAATCCCAGCCACTGAAGCGAATGGCTCCTTGCTCATCTGTTCGGAAAATCTGTGTCTGAATGTTCTCAAATCTGTCCAAAGTTTCCTGATGAGGATGCTTGTAACGGTTATTCTTACCCGCAGAAATGAGGGCAATTTGGGGCTGAAGCTGATGTAAAAATTCTGGGCTAGAGGAGCCCTTAGAACCGTGGTGGCCTGCTTTTAAAACATCAACCTTGAGTTGCGGAAAACGCCGCATCAAGGCAGCTTCGCCATTTTCCTCTAAGTCTCCCGTAAACAAAAAGCTAGTTCCAAAAAACTTCCCGTACAAAACGACAGAGTCATCATTGCTACCGTCGCCCGTATCCTCAGGATAGAGAACCTGCAAAGCTCCATCAAAAATTGGAAGGCTATCTCCTACTTCTACCGCATGGACTCTCGTCTGCATCCGCTCCAGTTTCTCCACAAAATCCGACTGGGTCAAACTTCCCTTAGATACATAAATTTCCTTTATAGAAAAATGCTTAGCTACTTCCAACATATCGCCCATATGATCGGTATCGGTGTGGGTCAAAACCAGCACATCCAAGTGACTCACTCCCCGACTTTTCAGGTAGGGAATCAAGGTCTTTTCTGCATTTGTCGAAGAAACCCGCTTCTGCCAGGCTTCCTTCTTGCCAATCTCCACTCGACCACCTACATCAATCAGAACAGATTTCCCCCGCCAGTCGCGCAAGAAAATACTATCTCCCTGCCCAATATCGATGACGGTGATTTCATTTTGCAAAGGATGCTTAGTGAGGAAAAAGAGCAGAGCAAGAGCCAAGCTGAGAAGGACCAAAACTTTCTTCTGGCTGCGAAAATCATAGAGCAAGCCAAGAGTGACAAGCAGGCCTAGCATCATCCAGATAGATGGCTGGCCAAAAACCACTGGCCGTGAGGAAATAGACGCCGTCCAACGAATCAACTCTTCCAGCAGTTCAAATAAGACATTGACCTGAGTGATTTTCAAAAAAGGCGACAGAGCAAAGATAAGGGTCAGAGCCGGAAGCATGAAAAGATCAAAAACGACTGAGAATAGAAAGGTCAGCAGAATAGACCAAGGCTGAAACTCGGAAAAATAGAAAATCAGAATCGGCAAAATCCCCAGTGAAATGGTCAGACTTTCTGCCAACACCTTTCGCACGGGAGGTAAATGTTCAAAATCCATGACCGAGATGACAAAAGCATAGGCACAGGAAAGAACGCCACCCGTCGTCAAGAGAAAATTGGGCATGAAAATAGCTAAGAGCATAATCGTCAAAGCAAAGTTGTCCAGCTTGGTCACACCGAACTGCGAGAGCAACTTTTGCACTAAACTCCTCACGACCGATACCGAAAAGCCCGTCAAACCCGCATAGATGAAGGAAAAAGGAAGCTGAATCCAATCGACGGTTTCCCTTTTTAAACCAGATCTCAGGAGAATCCGGCGAAAACCATCCATGAAATAGCCGACCTGCATGCCAGATAGGGCAAAGAGATGGATAATCCCCAGACTGGAATAAAGTTCATTCATCTCAGCAAAATCTGTGTCCAAGTCACCAAACAAGAGTCCAGTCATATAGTGGCTCATGGGACTAGGAAAGTTTTCTTTGATATAAACCAAGGCTTTTCTACGCCAGACCGACAGCCAATCCCAAGGATTAAGACTGCTAAAATGCTGACTGGACTTGATTTGATTGATCTTCAAAATCCTGTAAACCCCCTGCGTTTTCAGATAAGCCCGATAGTCAAAGCCTGAAAAATTACGCTGGTCTTCTGCTAAACTAAGCTCTCCATCAATCTCCAAAAGCAGTTGATCGCTCAGCTTTTGAAAAGCTTGTTTTTCCTGTTCTGACTGGATTTTATAAAAAGCCTGATAAGTCCGGCCATTTGAATGACCGCGAAAAGAAAGCGAATCCCCATTGACTTTGATCGTATCTGGCTTCATCACAATGGCAGAAATGGTTTTCGGCTCATCTTGAAAGGCTTGATTAGCCACTTCTCTCCGAAATAGGAAAAATCCTGCAAAAAGACTCAAGATCACCAAAACAAGCAGACTACTCTTCGTCGAATAAAGCCAAAATAGCCGAACAAGGATAGCTGCCAAACCTAGATAAGCTGGTAGACTACCTGTATAAACTGCAAAGTAGGTCAACACCAGAAAAAGACAAAAATAGATTGGTTTGATGGGAAATTTATTTATCCACTGTGACATAGTCTTTTAACTTTTCTAAGGTTTTAGCACCGATTCCTGAGACATTTTTCAGCTCATCTACTGACTTAAATTGGCCATTGGCTTCCCGATAAGCGATGATGTCTTGCGCTTTCTTTTGACCGATGCCTGAAACTGTCTGAAGTTCAGCTTCGGTCGCCGTATTGAGATTGACCAAGCCAGACTTCCCTTTTGCCGTTTCTCCATTTCCAGCGGGCGTCTGACTAGCTTGTGTCACATCTGCCCCTTCCTCACCGACTCTAGCTACATAAACAACCGCCTCATCTGTTAATTTTTGAGCTTGGTTTATGGATTTTGACTCGGCATCTGGCAGTAGACCACCTGCTTTTTGTAAAGCATCATACACACGCGCTCCAGCTTGTAACTGATAAACTCCAGGATTTTTGACAGCCCCTTTGACATCTACGGTTAATTCCTCCTCAGATTCCTCTGAATCTATATCCTTTTCTGAGTTCATTTTTTCCTGATTTGCACTTCTTTTTTCTGCATCGGTTTCAGATGAAGCTGATGTGACCACTTCCTGAGGCAGTGCACTGACCTGATTCTGTGGCTGAGCATTGCCCTTCAGCAAGAAAAATCCAGCAAAGATGACTCCCAGCAAGGAAAGTCCAACAAAAATCTTGTATTCCTTTAATTTTTCAACTATTTCTTCAAGCATATTTTTCTCCTTTATCTTTTTATTCGTAAAACATTCAAAAAATAAAACAAGCCGTGAAAATTTTCAGCTTGTCATATTTTAAAATCTTTATTTTGCAAGTAGTCGTATAGATAGAGAGCCCTCTGACAAAAATTGGAGCTGCAATATCAGTCTGCTTTACTTATCCTATATATCCAAGCTTCTAACTTTTGAGATCTGCTATGTAAAAAAGCCAGATTTGCCAAAAGAATAGCCATCACAAGCGCACTTAGAATCAGAAGCAAGAGCCAAGAAACTGACTGCTGACTTAGATAAAGGACGAAGACTAAGATGAATATAGGAAAAGTCGTCAAAGCTGTGAAGCCGCCCGGTACCCAGCGACGAAAGCGAAACACTTGCATGATATGGCCAAGAAGATGGAGGGTATGACAAAAGCCAATAGCCATAGTTAGCTCGGAAATGCGAAATAGAATCGCAAGCAACAAAAGGATAAAAGCCAGTAGAAATTCCTCTGCAATCATCAAAGCAATACTTTCAGCAGAAAGATAACTCCCTTTCCTAGCAATGAACATCTCCTTTTGATAGTCTTGATGGTCTTGATTCTGAGAAATCCAAGGCCGAATCAGGATAATCTCATCAAACTCGTGCAGCATAAAAAGGGACAAGGTTACAAAAGATAAGAAAGCAATAGACATAGCATCCTCCTTATAAAATATACTAATATTATAGCTCAGTCTATTAAAAAAATCAGCTCCCAAGCAAGATTGCTCAGCAAGCTGATTAGTATCTTATTTTCTATGCTTATCTGGATCCCAGACAAAGCTTGCAAGGAAACTGAAAATGAAGGTCAGAATGCCAATCAAGGCTGCCGGTATAAAGGCTAGTGCTCGCAAAATTCGCCAGAAGATATTTGTTTTTTTATCTGTCTGGTAAGACGCCACTTCTGCATCCAAGCGGTCAAACTCCGCCTGAATCCGACGAGCCACCTCTTCCACTCCTTCATCGTTCATCTTTTTGATGTCAGAAATATCAATTGGATTGCCGAAGTTCATGTCCACGCGCTCCCCAGCTGCCAAGCCTTTAAGGCTCATCGGTCCAGCATAGACTACTGGCATGATACGGACCTTAGCCATTTTAGCAATCACTGCCACTCCTCCCTTGACATCCGTAGAATGGCGGCTGCCGCTCGGGAACATAATCAGGGAACGATTGCTCTTTTTCAGCATATTGACAGGGTACTTGATAGCTGATGGGCCAGGATTTTCCCGATCGATGGGAAAGGCGCCGCACATGCGAATCCACCAGCCAAACACCCGATTTTCAAACAGTTCTTTCTTAGCCATAAAGACAAACTGCTTGGGCTTGGTCGCAAAAGCCATATAAACTGGATCCCACCATGTCCGGTGAGGGGCAACCAAGATATAATTTTCATCTTGCGAAGGAATCTTCTCTTTATTATGATAATGGGCATTGCCATTTAAAGCCCAGAGGATAAAAATCACCAAGCCTCGCAAATAAGTATAAAACATAAACTCTCCTTCTTACAAACTGTGATTGTACTTGAAATCAATTAGGTTCTCTTTCCCATTATACCTTATCGCTCCAGAGTCTGCAATATTTTTCCAAACTTTGCTTGTAGCAGCTGATTCTGATAGCTATTTCTATAAAAAAATGGTATCATTAATCTCATGAACAAGAAAGAATTAATTGGTTTAAACCAACCCCAAGTAGATGAAAAGATTTCGCAGGGCTTGACCAACGATTTTACAAGTGACACCAGTACTAGTAACTGGCAAATCGTTAAGCGGAATGTTTTCACCCTTTTTAATGCTCTTAACTTTGTGATAGCTCTGGCCTTGGTCTCTGTCCAAGCCTGGAGCAATCTGGTCTTCTTCGCCGTCATCAGCTTTAACGCCGTCACTGGTATTATCACGGAGCTACGAGCCAAACACATGATTGACAAGCTCAATCTAGTCAGCCGAGAGCTGGTCACAGTCATCCGCGACGGTCAGGAAGCCAAAATTCAGCCAGAAGAAATTGTGCTGGGCGACCTGATCAAGCTGTCAGCCGGCGAGCAAATTCCAAGTGATGCCCGTGTGGTAGAGGGGGTTGCCGAAGCCAATGAAGCCATGCTGACAGGGGAGAGTGACTTGGTTCTCAAGGAAGAAGGCGCTGAGCTGCTGTCTGGTAGCTTTCTGGCTAGTGGGCAGATCTATGCTGAGGTGCATCATGTCGGAGCCGACAACTATGCCAACAAGCTGATGACCGAGGCTAAAACCCTCAAACCGATCAACTCCCGCATTCTTTATAATCTTGGGAAAATTTCCCGCTTTACTGGAAAAATTATCATTCCTTTCGGATTGGCTCTCTTCTTTGAAGCTCTGATGATAAAGGGACTGCCTGTCAAAAACTCAGTTATTACCAGCTCGACAGCTCTTTTGGGTATGCTGCCAAAGGGAATCGCCCTCCTGACAGTCACATCACTCCTGACAGCTGTCATTAAGCTAGGTATGCGTAAGGTTCTTGTTCAGGAAATGTATTCAGTTGAAACTCTGGCTCGTGTGGATACTCTCTGTCTGGACAAGACTGGGACAATTACTCAAGGTAAGATGACTGTTGAAGCCTTGCATAGCCTGTCGGATAAGTTTTCTGATGAGACAGTCGGTCAAATCTTAGCAGCCTACATCCAGACCAGCGAGGATAGTAACCCGACAGCTCAAGCAATCCGCAAGAGCTATGGTCATCTAGAAAATGCCTATACCAGCGATAATATAATCCCATTTTCTAGTGACCGAAAATGGGGCGCTATGCATTTATCCAGTGTCGGAACCATCTTTCTGGGAGCGCCCGAAATGCTGCTGGACAGCAATCCTGCAGCGGTTGGAGAGGCTCAAAAACGCGGATCGCGGGTTTTGGTACTGGCTCACAGCGACCAAGTGCTAGACAAACACAGCATCCAACTGCCTGAAGATATGACCGCTTTAGCTGTTCTGGAAATCACTGATCCTATTCGTGAGGGAGCGGCGGAAACACTGGACTACCTGCGCTCTCAGGATGTTGATCTGAAAATCATCTCTGGTGACAATCCTGTGACCGTTTCGCATATCGCGAGCCAGGCTGGATTTGCCAACTACGACAGCTACATCGACTGCTCTAAAATCAGCGACCAAGAACTGGTTGAGCAAGCAGAGGAAACCGCCATCTTCGGCCGTGTCTCTCCTCATCAGAAGAAGCTACTCATCCAGACTCTCAAGGCCGCCGGTCGGACAACAGCCATGACGGGAGATGGTGTTAATGATATTTTAGCCTTGCGTGAAGCGGACTGCTCCATCGTCATGGCTGAGGGCGACCCCGCAACTCGGCAAATTGCCAACTTGGTTCTTCTTAACTCCGACTTTAACGATGTCCCTGAGATTCTTTTTGAAGGTCGCCGAGTTGTTAACAACATCGGCCGGATTGCTCCGATTTTCTTCATCAAGACGATCTACTCCTTTATCCTGGCTATCATCTGTATCGCCAGTATCCTGCTAGGAAAATCTGAATACCTCTTGATTTTCCCATTCATTCCGATTCAAATCACCTTGATTGACCAGTTTGTCGAAGGCTTTCCACCCTTTGTCCTCACCTTTGAGCGCAATATTAAGCCGGTTGAAAAGCACTTCCTCAAACGCTCCCTGCAGCTGGCTCTGCCAAGCTCCCTCATGATTGTCTTCAGCGTGCTATTTGTCCGCATCTGGGGCAGTAGCCATGGCTGGAGCGACATAGAAATGGCAACCCTGACCTATTACTTGCTAGGCAGCATCAGCTTCCTGTCAGTCATCCGGGCCTGCCTGCCACTCAACCTCTGGCGCAGTCTCCTCATTATTTTTTCTGTCTTTGGCTTCTATCTATCTGCCTTTGTCCTGCAGCACCTTTTGGAAATTGCGACGCTGACAGCCGCAACTTTGCCTGTCTATCTGATTCTCATGGTCATTTTCGGACTTGTCTTCGTCGTCTGCACCATTAAGCAGAAATACAGATTTGATTAATAGCTAGTTACAAAAGAACTATTCGTTAAGCTCATCTAAACATGCGAGAACCATCGCGTGTTTTTTATTTTGATTGTTCAAAAACTTCCCATATTCCTTTGGAATCCTTGCTAAATCATGCTATAATGTTGGTATGACAGAATCAAAATTAAAAGACGGAGAAAGAGTTAATCAGCTCTTTTCCACTGATATTAAAATCATTCAAAATAGTGAGGTCTTCAGCTACTCGGTTGACAGCGTTCTGCTTTCTCGCTTTCCCAAACTTCCCAATCGGGGATTAATCGTCGATCTCTGTGCTGGAAATGGGGCAGTTGGCCTTTTTGCCAGTACTCGCACTAAGGCTCAAATCATAGCTGTAGAGATTCAGGAACGTTTGGCAGATATGGCTCAGCGCTCCATTGAACTGAATAACCTGAGTCAGCAGATGCAGGTTATCCATGATGATTTGAAAAACTTAGGCAGTTATATTACCGGTAGCTTGGTCGATATCATCCTCTGCAATCCGCCGTATTTCAAGGTAGATGAGCGTTCTAATCTCAATGGCAGTGAGCATTATCTTCTAGCTCGTCACGAAGTCGCTACCAACTTAGAAGAGATCTGTGCTATGGCCCAGCGGGTGCTCAAGTCTAACGGCCGTCTAGCTATGGTTCATCGGCCAGATCGCTTTTTAGATATTTTAGCAACCATGACAGCTCACAATTTAGCGCCAAAGCGCATTCAGTTTGTCTATCCAAAGCAGGGCAGGGAAGCCAATATGCTCTTAATTGAGGCTATCAAGGACGGATCGCAGGACGGACTGAAAGTCCTACCTCCCCTCTTTATTCATGAGCAGGATGGCAGCTATACACCAGAAATTCACGAGATTTACTATGGAAAATAAAGCCTATATGTATGTCCTAGAGTGCGGAGACGGCTCCCTCTACACAGGATATACCACCGATGTAGACGCACGGCTCAAAAAACATCAGTCCGGCAAGGGAGCCAAGTACACCCGCGCCCGATTGCCTGTTACTCTACTTTATCAGGAAGAACATCCCGACAAATCAGCAGCCATGTCAGCTGAAGCCCTCTTCAAACAGAAAACTCGACAAAAAAAATTAGCTTATATTATTAACAAACAAGGAAAGCATAAATAATTATTTAGAATGCTATCTTCGTCTACAACAATTACAATATGTAGTATTGTAAACAATATTTTTGTAACTTGCTAACTACACTTTAGAATAGTATAAACAAGTGTATAACGACATAGATATTTATATAAACTTCCGCTATTATAGCTAAACACCCCCTTCCTTTACAGGCAGGGGTTTTCGCTTCTCAAAACTTAGAAAATACTATAGAAGAATAGTCTTAACAAAACCGAATCCATGTTCGAAATAAACAAACTAAAACATAAATACTCTTTTTTGTTAAAAAACTTTCATATTATTTTGTTTATATTTTAAAAGTATAGTATAATAAAATAAAGATTAACAGAAAACATGAGAAGGAAAGGAGCAGGTCTATGAAGGAAAGTCGACATAGAATTATTCTGCAGGAACTTGATCAAACAGGAGTTGTTTCTGTCAAGAATCTTAAAGAATTGCTGAATGTCACAGATATGACGATTCGACGCGATCTGATTGATTTGGAGAAACAAGGGTTACTGACTCGGGTCCATGGAGGTGCTCATAAAAAAGTTAAAGACGGGTTCAATGAAGTTCCCCACACGGATAAAATCATGCTGAACATTGAGGAAAAGCAGATAATTGCCCAGAAGTGTGCCGATTTAATCGCCGATGGAGATACGGTTTTTATTGGCTCCGGAACGACAACGGCTCTTATCGGGGACTATCTTGATGGGAAAAATGTTAATATCGTTACGAATTCTCTACCAATTTTTGATAAATTAAAAGATAATCCACATTTTGATATTATTTTAATTGGCGGGCGTTATCGTATGAAGACTCAAACTTTCGTCGGCCAATTTGCAGTTGAACTTTTAAAAGAAATTAAGGTTTCCAAAGCTTTTGTTGGGGTCAATGGCATTGACGGACATAACGTTACTACTGCTAATGAGGAAGAAGGAAGCGCAGATGCGATTATTTTAAACAATGCGATTGAACGATACATTGTAGCCGACAATAGTAAATTTGATAGTTATTCTTTTTATACATTTTATCGTTTAGACCATATCAATGCGATTGTCACAGATGATAAAATTTCCCCGAAAGTTAAGAATAAATATCAGATCTACACAGAAATTTTGTAATCAAAGTCATTAATCTAAAGCTAAGATGATTTTCAAAATAGAAAGTCGTCTTTTTCTATTGCCCCAAATACAGTTAATGATTGACTTAACTATCAGATCAGCTATTTACGATATTTTCACTGTACTATGGGCTCAAACAATCTCTCGGCTTATTTTGATGTCTCCCTACTTATGCAAAGTTTTATTTTTAAACCTAGAATAATCCTAGCTAACGTCCATCATCAGCCTAGAAACTGCATTTGAAAAAATGATTTCCTTTGGGTTTTAAAGCAATACGAGCTAGATAGACAGATCTTTGAAAAAAGAAAAAAGCCCATCAATTAAATGATGAACTTGATTAATCGCTAAGATTATTTTACAGCATCCTTAAGTGCTTTACCTGCTTTGAAAGCTGGAACTTTAGAAGCTGGGATGATGATTTCTTCTTTGGTTTGTGGGTTGCGACCTTTGCGTTCTGCACGTTCGCGAACTTCGAAGTTACCAAAGCCAATCAATTGAACTTTTTCACCAGCTGCAAGGAATTCAGTAACTGCTGCAAATACAGCGTCAACTGCTGCTGCTGAATCTTTCTTTGTCAATTCTGTAGCTTCTGCTACTTTTGCAATCAAATCTTGTTTGTTAGCCATTTAACAAATCCTCCAAATTTTTTATGGGCTTATCACCCTAACAAGTATTATCATATCTAAAAAATGCCCTTAGGTCAAGTCTTAAACAGTTTTTTTCCAAATTAATGTTGATTTATTCGTAGCGAACCAATATTGCCCAAGCATTTTCCCCCGTATGCGTCTGAATGATCGAGCCTGTTTCCAAAACAGAAATCGTTTTCTTCACATAAGGCTGTAAACTTGCTTTCATTTCATTGGCTAATTCAGGGCTCCCTGAGTAAGAAATACCAATTTCAGCTACTTCCTTAGTCCTCAAGACATCAATTAAATCATCCAGCCATTTTTTAAAAGTTTTAGCTCCTCGTCCCTTTACCATTGGTTGCAAGCCATGATTTTTCATCTGCATTACGACACGAATATTAAGGAGAGAACTAATTAAACCTGTAACGCGACCAATTCGTCCTCCCTTGACAAGGTTTTCTAAGGTAGAAACACCTATGTAGAGTTCCGTTTTGTCCTTAATTTCTGCTATTTTTTGTAAAATTTCCTCTAAGCTTGCACCAGCTTGAGCCATTTTAGCAGCTGCAACGACCTGGAACTTCATAGCTTGATCGGTAAAAGAACTATCAATAACAGTGACATCAGCATTGGCCAATGTCGCACCTTGCCGTGCGGCTTCAACCGTTCCTGAAAGGGCATGGGACATGTGGATAGAAATAATCCGAGCATCTTCTTCAGCAAGAGCCTCAAAAACCTCTGCAAAAACTCCAACGGGAGGTTGGCTGGTCTTTGGTAGATTTTTACTGGTTTGCATGAGACGCAGAAACTCCCCTTCTTTCAGGTTTGTATCTGAATAAACCACGCCATCGACCATTACAGTCAACGGAACAATTGTTAGGTCCAATTCTTTCACAAGCTCTGGTTCAATCGTAATAGATGAATCAGTTACAATTTTGATTTTTGCCATAATTCCTACTCTAATCTTTACTTTATCTTACTATTTATAAAACATTATACCAAATTTTTTAGCTTTGCGGGGAAATTATAATGGAAAAGATAGTGAAAACCGCTACTATAGATACTTTCTTTAAAAGTTCAATCAAAGCTCACAGTCTCGATTCTATCGTCCAGCTGTCACTCTCCTGCTTCATATCACAATAAGAAGTCTTTTTAGCTATATAGCCTCTCCCTTTATCGTAGCAACGGAGATTTCTGAAAACCTTCCTTTTTTGCTTCATTATTATACTGAGCATCTTAGAATAAACTTCATGACCTTTTTAAAACATTTTATGGTACAATAAAAAGAGTTTATTTTTGAAAGAATTAATAGAGGAAAATTATGACTGAAATCTACGATATCACCATTGTTGGTGGCGGGCCAGTCGGCCTCTTTGCCGCCTTTTATGCTCACATGCGAAAAGCCAGCGTCAAAATCATTGATTCCCTGCCTCAGCTGGGTGGACAACCCGCTATTCTCTATCCAGAAAAGAAGATTCTGGATGTTCCGGGCTTTACCAATCTGACTGGCGAAGAGCTGACCCAGCGTCTGATTGAGCAACTGGAGACTTTCCAGACTGATATTTACCTCAATGAAACGGTGCTGGATATTGTCAAAAAGGATTATGGCTTTACAATTGAAACTTCCAAGGGTCAGCATGAAACTAGAACCATTATTATCGCTATGGGCGGCGGAGCCTTTAAGCCACGGCCACTAGAGTTAGACGATGCCGAAGCTTACAGCAATCTCCACTATCATGTCTCAAACATCAGCCAGTACGCTGACCAAAAGGTTGTTGTTCTGGGGGGCGGCGACTCGGCTGTTGACTGGGCTCTGGCATTTGAAAAAATTGCAGAAACTAGCTTGGTGCATCGCAGGGACAACTTCCGAGCTTTAGAACACAGTGTGGAAGAACTCAAGGCTTCTAGTGTTGAGATTAAGACACCATTCGTTCCTAGTCGATTGGTCGGCAAAAATGGCAAGATTACCCACTTGGAAATCAGTCAAGTCAAGGGAGACGAAAGTCAGCTCCTACCACTGGATCATCTCTTTGTTAACTACGGTTTTAAATCTTCTGTCGGCAATCTCAAAAATTGGGGCTTGGAGCTCAATCGTCACAAGATTTTGGTCAACAGCAAGCAGGAAACTTCTCTACCAGGTATCTATGCAGCTGGTGATTGCTGTTCCTATGAAGGAAAAATTGATTTAATTGCAACAGGTCTGGGCGAAGCTCCTACCGCTGTCAACAATGCCATTAATCATATCTATCCCGACCAAAAGGTCCAACCCAAACATTCTACAAGCCTATAAAAAAACAGCTGCCGAGCTCAATCTCAGCAGCTTTTATAATTCATCTGCGATTTTATTAATTTTTCTCAAGCGATGATTGACACCGCTCTTAGTCAGTGGCCGGTTCAGATTATCAGCCAGCTGTTGAATGGAGTAATCCGGATGCTGGATACGCAGCTGGGCTACTTCCTGCAGGTCCACTGGCAACTGTTCAATACCTATGCTATCAATAATTTTGATAATATTATTAATCGTCTTCATACTGGCCGTCACTGTGCGGGCAATATTGGCCGTCTCCGCATTGTTTGCTCGATTGAGATCATTGCGTGCTTCCCGCAGGAGCTTGATAGACTCAAACTCAGCCATGGCTTCCATAGCTCCAATGACAATGAGAAAATCCATGACGTCCTCAGCCCGTTGCAGATAGGTCACAGCTCCTTTCTTACGCTCAATCGTCTTGGCATCCAGAAGAAAACGGCGCATTAGGGCAGCTAGATCCTCAGCATGATCCAAATAGACGGAGAGAATTTCAAGCTGGTACTTGCCTGAGTCTGGCTCCCGCATACTGCCACTGGCCAGAAATGCTCCCCTCAGATAGGAACGACTGGCTTCATCATCCGACAGAATAGCCTGGTCAATCCCTACCTCGATACCAAAAAAGGAGTCAGCCAAGTGTAGATCAGATAGGATTTCTTCCACTTTTTGATCCAGAAATACTGTATAAACACGATTCTTGCGCAAATTAGTCTTCTGATGGTGGCGGATTTCTGACTTGACCTGATAGATGTCTATCAGCAGCTCGTAGATATGTCGGGCAATTTTGGCATTTTCTGTTGAAATGGATAAGGTAAGGCCAGACGAAGAAATTCCCAGACTACCAGCCATCTTGATGATAGCAGCCAACTCATTTTTGTCCTTTACAGCTAAGCTTAAAAGCTCTTCTTTGACCTTAACTGTAAAACTCATTTGCGCACCTGTATAATCTGCATCAACTCATCAACGACTAACTCGCCATCGTGAAAAGCTCCGCCATTTTCCAAACAAAGAAAATTCGAAGAAATAACGCGAGGAACTTGCTCCTGCAACCCTCGAAAATCGTGGTCAACCTGCACCAGATATTCATCAAATTTATTGCTATTCATATACTCACGCGGGACCGGCTCGATATTGACCAAGACAGTATCAATGAACTTTCTGCCCAGATGACGATGCAGCACTTGGACATGGTCGCTATCTGAAAAGTGCTCGGTTTCGCCGCGTTGAGTCATAATGTTGCAGACATAGGCCACTTCTGCCTTTGTATCTAGAAGGGCTTGACCAATTTCCTCAATAACGAGATTAGGTAAAATGGAAGTAAAGAGGGAACCTGGTCCCAGAACCACCATATCGCTTTCCAAAATGCTCTCAACCACCTTTTTACTAGCAGCAGGCTTTTCATCATCATAAGTATTGGTCACATAAACCCGCTCAATCATCCCACTCTTACTAGCCAGATTGCTTTCACCGACAACTTCCGTTCCATCCGTAAAAACAGCATGTAGAGTAAGGGGATTGTCACTAGAAGGATAGATTTTACCTGTCGTATGGAAAAACTTGGTCAGAAGCTGCATGGCGTTATAGGTTGAGCCCTGCATTTCAGAAATGCCGGCAATAATCAGATTCCCCAGAGGATGACCAGCTAGAACACCGTCTCCTTCGGCAAAGCGATACTGGAAGACCTTCTCATAGAACTTTGGCATGTCAGACATGGCTACAAGAACATTTCGCAAATCGCCCGGAGGAGTCAGCTGCTGAATGTTTTTCCGTAGCTCGCCAGAACTGCCGCCGTCATCTGCTACTGTGACAATAGCTGTGATTTCCACTTCTTTTTTCCGCAGACTGTCCAAGATAACTGAGATTCCTGTGCCGCCACCAATGACTGTGATTCTAGGTTTTCTCATGAGCGGTTCACCGTTTCCTTCCGACGATTTTTGTCGCGATGGCTGGCATTAACTGGCCAATTTTTTGCCAAATCATCCGCCAAACGTTGCGCAAAGGCTACGCTGCGGTGCTGTCCGCCCGTGCAGCCTACTGCGATGGTCAGCACAGATTTTCCTTCTTTCCGATAACCCGGCAAAATCGGCTCAATCAAGCCCAGCAGATGCTGGTAAAATTCTTCTGACTCAGCATGGTTCATGACATAGTTGAAGACATCCTTGTCCAAGCCTGTCTGATTGCGCAGTTCGGGCTTATAGTACGGATTGGGCAGGAAACGTACATCAAAGACCAAATCTGCATCCAAAGGCAGACCGTATTTGAAACCAAAACTCATGACTTCAATCCGGAAACTGTGCATCTCGTCCTGATTTGAAAATTGCTCAGAGATGGTCTTTCTGAGCTCCCGTGGTGTCAAATCTGTTGTGTCCACAACATTTTGACTGAGATTTTTCAGAGGGGCCAAGAGCTCACGCTCCAGCTTAATCCCATCCAAAATCCGTCCATCAGCTGCCAGCGGATGGCTGCGCCGTGTTTCCTTATAACGAGCCACTAACTCCTTATCCGCCGCATCTAGGAAAAGAATCTTGAAATCGATGTTCTCATTTTGCTCTAAATCATCCAAAACATTCTGGATTTGCAAAAAGAAAGAACGGCTGCGCATATCAACAACCAAAGCCAATTTATCATTGTCAGTGGTCCCTTCGACCAGCTGTAAGAACTTTGGCACCAGAGTTGGCGGCATATTATCAATGGTAAAATAACCTAAATCTTCAAAGGACTGGATAGCTACGGTCTTCCCCGCCCCGCTCATTCCAGTCACAATCACTAATTGAATCTTGTGTTCAGTCATTCTTTCTCCTTTCTCTAACCTATCATGTCTAAAAAGGGACAGGAAACTTTTCCCAGCCCCAAACATTTATTCCACAATCTCAGCAATGACTTCGATTTCGATTTTAACATCACGAGGCAAGCGAGCCACTTCTACTGCCGAACGAGCTGGAAACTCGCTCTTAAAGGCTGTCTTGTAGACTTCATTAAATGGCACAAAATCATTGATATCACTCAGGAAACAGGTCGCCTTGACCACATGGTCAAAATCTGTTCCGGCGGCTGCTAAAATGGCTGCTACATTTTTCAAAACCTGCTGGGTCTGCTCCTCAATCGTTGCTCCTACAATTTCTCCTGTCTCTGGTGACAAAGGAATTTGACCGCTGGCAAATAAAAGGTTGCCGACGATTTTTCCTTGGACATAAGGTCCGATTGCTGCTGGTGCTTTATCTGTTTGTACTATTTTTGCCATTATATTCTCCTCATTTCTTTCATCTTATTATATCATAAAGTCAAAAGACTGACTATTCTTGTCCTCCTTCCCATTGACTTTTAGGCAATTTTTCATTATGATAGTAAATGCATAATTCAAAACAGTTGTTTTGGACTGGTTCGCAAACTTCCCAGTATAAAAAACTAAGTACCCTTATATTCTAAAGTAATGTAATTGCGCATAGTTTTTTCTGGTGTCCTGCCGCTTTGGCAGAACTAACTGAGGGGTTGAGACGGAGGTTTCAACCTTATTTTATTTCTCAAAAGGAGGACCTATGAAAAGAAAAGTTATTATTGATTGTGATCCCGGCATAGATGACAGCCTAGCCCTGCTCTATGCCCTGCAACACCCTGACTTAGAGGTGGTCGCTTTGACGATTGTTGCTGGAAATGTCCCAGTTGAACTAGGCCTAGAAAATGCCTTCAAAATATTGGAAAGGCTGAATCGGCTGGATATTCCAATTTATGCAGGAGCCGACAAGCCTTTGGTTCGTGAATTCATCTCCGCTCAAGATACCCACGGCATGGATGGATTGGGGGAAAGCGGGATAGCACGAAGCAGCTCCACCCAAGCCCAGCCACAAGCTGCTTATGACTTCCTGGCAGACTACTTCCAGACCAATAAGAATACTTCTATCATCGCGCTGGGGCCTTTGACCAATATTGCCTTGGCTCTCAGGAAAAATCCTACACTTGGTCAACATCTAGACCGATTTATCAGCATGGGCGGCAGCTACAAATCGCACGGCAACTGTTCACCTGTGGCCGAATACAACTACTGGTGCGATCCGCATGCAGCTCAAGAAACCTACGAAAAACTTGGAAAAAAGATTGAAATGGTCGGTCTAGATGTCACTCGAAAGATTGTCTTAACACCCAATCTATTTGAATATATGCGTTTTATTAATCTTGAAGTCGCTGACTTCATCGGGAAAATCACTCGTTTCTATTGGGATTTTCATTGGGAGTATGAACATATCATCGGTTGTGTCATCAACGATCCGTTGGCTGTTTCCCATTTCCTGCATGAAGACCTTTGCCATGGTTTTGATTCCTATGTAGATGTTGCAACGGAGGGTATTGCCATGGGACAAACGCTGGTTGATGCTTATCATTTTTATAATAAAGAAGCAAACACTAAAGTGTTGACTCAAGTAGATACCAAACTCTTTTTTCAGGATTTTCTCGCTGTGATACTCAATACCTCAAAGGAAATCATCTGCCAAGATCTACAAACTTTAAACTTAGGATAAGATTATGAAAAAAACATCACCATTTATCATCACATTTACTGCTGTCTGCATCGCTCTTAACTATGCCGGTGCCAACATTGCTCTTTTTCTAAAACTTCCTGTTTATTTGGATACGTTTGGAACGATATTAGCCAGCCTTGTTTTAGGACCTATTTTCGGAGTAGGAACTGCGATTGCCAGCGCTCTGATTAGTGCTTTTACAACGGACATTTCTGCTATATATTTCTCTCCAGTAGCCATTCTTTTGGCACTGCTCATCTCAGTCTTTTTCAAGGCTGATTCAAAACCTAGGCTAAACCTCTTCTGGAAATCTTTTATGGTTTCCCTGCCAGCCACTGCCTTGGCCTCTCTGATTACCGTCATCGTCTTCAAAGGGATTACTCCAAGTGGTTCCAGCCTCATCGTTCAGGGCTTACATGGCTTAGGCTTAGATTTGGTCACCAGTACCATCATCGTCCAAGCACTGACTGACTATGCAGACCGACTTCTCGTTATCGGGGTCAGTCTGGTCTTCATTCCACAACTCAAAAAGGTCAGCCCAAGAATCTTTGCAAAATCTACTAATATTTAAAAATGCATTTGAATTAACAAAAACAACAGCACTAATTTTGTACTGTTGTTTTTGTTACTCTCTTCTAAATTTCCCTTTTTAAAATTCCTCTGAGGAGTTGCCTACTTCCGCTACGGTTTAGACCGTCTTCTACTAAAAGAGTCTAGAAAAAGTTTGTAATGCTTAAATGAGATGCTTATTACAATTGAAATTTATCGGCACTTGCTTCCTGTGTGCAAAGAATTTCTTTACTTATTTATATAGAGGACTAGCAAATCCGCGAATATTCCCGTGACCAATACGATAGGTTTTGCGTTGCACCTGATTATTGGTACTGTTTCCTTCGATAGTATGAATAATGCCATTCTCCACTTTCTCTACAATACCAATATGATCCGCCCAGCCGTCATTTTGCTGACTGTTTTGATCCCAGTTAAAAGTGATGATATCGCCTGCTTTAGGTGTTGAATTCCCATCTTCATTCCAAATACCCAAGCGTTTGAAAATTTGAATATGACGTTCTACTCCGCACTCGCGACCGATAAGTTCACTCAAACCCTGTCTTTGGAAAACCACAGTGACAAAAATATCACACCAGTCATCCGTTTCCTTGACAGCATATCCCACTGGCAATGGACGAATGCGATTATAATCCGCCACTAACAGACGGTGCTGCTCGCTGCCCCCCTGAACACCAACAAGTGCTGCTGCTGACTGTACGACTCGATCTCTCTGCCCCTTTATCTGAGGATCTAATTCATGATTTCCTACATTGAAACCATCTGTAGTTCCGTCAGTGTAGTCAATATAAGCATGAGTGATGTAGTCTCCTTTAAGAAAATAATGGTTAGCCGAATTAACGACAACTTCTGTACTATCCCCAGTCGGAGCTGTCTTATACCAATGAAGATTACCTTGATTTTTTTCAGACCAAGCAGCAACCCGTATATTTTTAATCTCTTTAGCACCAGAAGGACGATTTACAACAACTCGGTAAACTCCCTCTGTCTGTCTTACATCTTTTATTTCAACCTTGACACTTGGAATAGACTCCGTGCGAGTAACGGTTACTTTCGTTCCGCCGACACCGACCATCTGACCGTTATCTTGGACATAATACAGATGCACACTGTAGTCACCGACAGAATTCTTGTGCTCGCTGGCACGAACGGTAAACTTATAGGTACCGTCAGACTGTTTCTGAGCCTTGTGCCAAATCAGATCATCCTGACCGTGCTCATGCGACCAAGTCGGAAGCAAGACCTCACGAATCCCCTGCGGGCTGGAAACCTGAGAAACAA